>JAEUUV010000008.1 GCA_016787285.1 Saprospiraceae bacterium
TTGCGGCATTCCACCTGAATGGTCACCTCCCATTTGCCGTTGCCGAGGTCTTTGGCGGTCATCTCCTTGCAGCGGTTTTCGAAGAGCGTGATGTCCTCGAAGAGGTCTTTCACCACGTAGCGCAGCGAGTCGGGCGTGTGGGCGTAGAACGCGTCGAGCGCGTCGAGGCTGACGGGGTAGGGCGGCTCGGCGTAGCGGTATTTTTCCAGGAAGTCGCGCAGCGCGGCGTTCACGTTGTCCTCGCCGATCATTTCCTTCAGGTAGTACATGGCCACACTGCCCTTGTTGTAGTGGATGTAGCCCTGTCCTTCGCACTTGGCTAAGGACAATTCCTTGAGCGATTCCCGCCCGCGCCCGCGCAGGTATTTGTCCATCTCGTACGCAAGGAATTTGCGCATCTGGTCGCGGCCGTATTCGTGCTCCATGACCATGAGGGCGCTCCACTGCGCGAAGGTTTCCACGAGCATTTCGCCGCCCTGCATGCTGGCGCCGCACTCCTGGTGGCCCCAGTACTGGTGCCCGATCTCGTGGGCGGCCACGTAAAACATCAGGTCGAGGTCGGCGTCGGGGTCTTTGAAATCCTGAATAAAACCCACGCTTTCGGAGTAGGGCATGGTGCCGGGAAACGACTGCGCAAAACTGGAAAAGCGCGGAAACTCGATGATGCGGCACTGCTTGTGGTAGTACGGGCCGAAGTTTTTGGTGAAATACTCCAGCGATTTTTCCATCGCCGTCAGCATACGCGGCACGTTGAAATCGTGGCCGGGGTGGTGGTACACCTCCAGTTTGACGCCGTTCCAGTCGCGGCGCACCACCTCGTAGCGGGCGCTGAGGAAGGAGTAAAAATTGAACGAGGCGTGGTCGAGTTTGTACTGAAAACAACGGCGGCCGTCCTCCGTCCATTCACGCACGAGCGAGCCGGGGCCGATAGCGATCTGGTCGGGCGCCGTGCGGATGACGGTTTCCACGTTTACCCAGTCGCTGTTGAGCCCGATGTAGGCGTTCATGCGGCTGAGGGTGTCGAGGCGGTTGAGGGCCGGGCGGCGACTTTTTTCGGGCAGGCCGTGCTTCTTGCGGGTGTTTTTGTCGGTCAGTTCGCCGTCGGGCTGGTAGCCGAAGATCGGCATGATATCGGTGTTGTCGAAGAAGGTGCCGTTTTGCACGACGCGGGCCCAGGTGACTTCGTTTTCAAAACCTTTCGGCTCAAAGTGTGTGGTAAATTCGAGCAGGATAGAGTCGCCGGGTTGCAGCGCCGGATCGAAGCGGTACATGCGCCAATACACAGCCGAGTCGTTGAGCAGGAGTTTCAGGCGGGAGTTTTTCAAGGCAAACTCGCCGCGCTGGGGCACGTTCACGAACAGGGTGTCAATGGGCCGGTTGTCGCGGTTCCAGGCGTAGAACTTGCCCGCCACATGCAGCGCACGCCGTTCGGGGTACAGGCTGATGTCGTACTTCACGTCGTACACGCGGGGCTGGATTCGGCCTTCGTACTTCTTGTATTTTTTTTCAAAATCCGCCGTTATGCGCTCCTGCGTCCGGCCCGTTACGTAGTGATTTTCCACCTTGGTGTTGTAAAATGTCCAGCCCGCGGTGCCGAGCCAGAGTGCCAACGCCCCGAGGCCGAATACCCGGTATCCCGACCATTCCTGCCGGGCGATTTGCAGGCGTTTTTTCCAGAAAAACTCCTTGCCGCGCGGCCAGAACAACACGGCCACTACGGCCAGCAGGGCGCAAAACAGCAGCCAGTACGCATGGAACCAGAATAGTCCTGTCAGGTAGGGCTGGTAGCCGTAAAAATCGGACAGCACATAACCTGGCGTGCCGGCGAATTTGACCATGTTGCTGCCGATATCGGCCACGCCCCACACAAAACTGTTGACAATGATGAAAATGATGGTGATGAAAAAGCCGAGGAACATGTTGGGCACCAGGGCCTGCACCAGGAAACTCAGCACCAGCAGGAATGCAAAGCCGAGCATGTCCATCACGAACAGTTCGCGCAGGTACACGCCGAGGTTGTAGGCGTGAAAATCCATCGTCCACTGGGCAAACACAGCGGCGACCATTGCCAGGGCCTGCAACACGAACAGGGTGCCAAGCACAGCGCCAAACTTGCCGAGCCAGGCCGTCCAGTTGCGGGTGGGAAGGGCGTCCACAATCTCGTTCATGCGGGCGTTGCGTTCTTTCCAGATGACGGCGCCGCTGAAATACACCAGAATGATGATGATGAACATGTAAAACGACCCGCGGATACCCTCGATCATGGTGTAGGTGACGGGCAGTTCGTGCGTACCGTAGGATTCGTTGGCGTAAAACAGGTTGGGTACGCAGTTGAGCAGGCCGAGCAGGGCGAGCAGTACAAACGGCGTACTGCGCAGAATGCCCAAAAACTCGGTTTTGAACTGGCTACGGAGTTGGCTTAGCGAGGTGCTCCAGTCCGACGCCGGCGCTACACGTGGCAGGGCGCCCAGAGCCGAAATGCCGACGGCGCCGTCGTCCGGGGCCTCCGCTTTCTGCTTGCGCGAGGAGCGGCTTTTTTCGCCAAAATGGAAAAGCCGGTAGCCGACAAGCAGGGCTGCCAATCCTACCGCCGTCCAGATGACGCGGTTGAGCAGCACCACACCCACGAGGCCCATGGCCGAAGAATTTTTGTCGTCCACCGTCCAGTATTTGGTGGCGATGCTGAACGCCCGGAACCCGAAGGGGTCGAGCAGGGCGGCCATTTGTTCGTTTTCGATGTCCTGCATCAGGTTGCCGGCCACGATGTAGCCCACCAGCAGAGCCGTGGCTGCCACGAAGGAGTACATGGTGGAGCGCGTGTTGATAGCCACGGCATACAGGATGCCGCCCGCGAAAATCGTGTTGGGCAGGGCAAACACGAGCACGCCCATGAGGTGGCCGGTCAGTTCAAACGGGCCGAAACGTTTGGCGTCGAGCCAGTCGAACATCAAGTTCAGCCCCACGCCGGCCCACATGCCCACGCTGATGCCCAGCATGGGCACGATGGCGATGAGCAGAGCGCCCCAGAAGTGGCCGAAGTAGTAGCCGGCTTTGCCGACGGGTTTGGAAAAAATAATCTGGCTCGTTTGCCGCTCGAAGTCGCGGATACCCGCCGAGTTCAGGAACGCCGTAGTGAGCAGGATGCTGAGCAGGGAAAACACCCCGTACCAGTTCTGGGCCACGTATGGCGCGTTTTTCCACACGTTGCCGTAGCTGCCGCCGATGCTGACCTGGTCGGAAATGGTAGCGAAAAAGCACAGCAGCGCGATGATGAACAGGAAAATCCACGGCATGGGCGAGCGCAGCCAGGATTTGAGTTCGAAGGAAAAAAAGGTGTTGAACATGACTGGGTTGGGTTTTGGGTTTGAGGGTTTCGGGTTTGAAGGTTGGAGCGTTTCTGGTTGAAAAGGGTTTTACAAGCCGACGAACCCACTAAAATTATCGGGGCTGACCACCTCAAACGCACTCCCCGGGTAGGCATTCGCCCATCCGCCGGGGACTTTCGCGGTGGTTTTGCCCCATTTCATTTCGTAGGCGAACAAGTTACCTTCGCGCTCTTCGATCCAGTCTATTTCCTGCTGGTCGTAGGTGCGCCAAAAAAAGTTGTTGACCTGCATACCGGAGTAGTGCTGGTATTTTAAGCGTTCACTGAGCATGTAGTTTTCCCACAGGATACCCTGGTCGTTTCGCAGGTCAATCGGGTTCAGGTTGGCAATCAGGGCGTTGCGGATACCATTGTCAAAAAAATACCACTTGGAGTTTTTCACGATTTCCTTGCGCAGGTTTCGGGAATAGCCGCGCACATTGAAAATGATGAATATCTCGGCCAGCAGGTTTGCATAGCGATCCACCGTGTTTTTGTCCATGCCCAACTGGCGACCCAGTTCCGTCAACGACACTTCGCTTCCGGTTTGAAAAGCCAGCAGACGAAGCAGGTCCATGATTTTGTGGGTTTGCCGAAGCCCTTCGAGTTCCAGTATGTCCTTGAGCAGATAGTCCTGTACAAGGCCGGACAAATACTCCACTTTATCGCTGCGGTCGGGCAGGTGTACCAGTTCGGGGTAGTTACCGAGCACCAAACGCTCCCGGATGTTGGTTTGCCGAGTCAGGACATCCTCCTCTGCCGCAAATTCCTGTTCCGACAGCGGGTACAGATAATACGTCCATTTTCTCCCCGTCAGCGGCTCGCCCAAGCGTCGGTTGAGGTCGAAGGCCGATGAACCCGTGGCGATGACTTTCAAACCGTCTATGTGATCCACCATCATTTTCAGCACCGCCCCGATGTCGCGTATTTTCTGGGCCTCATCAATCACCAGCAATTTTTTATCCCCAATCAGATTGCGGTAGTGGGCTACGCTGCGGGTTTCGAGCAGTTTCCACAATTCAGTGTCCTCACCGCTCCAAAAATGATACGGTTCGGACATCTCTGCCAAAATCTGGTTGAGCAAAAAGGTCTTGCCCACTCTTCGAGGCCCCAACAGCACCACCACTTTGCCCGGCATCAACTTGGCCATTAGCCTGTCATGCAAACGTCTTTTAATAATTTTCATAGCACTTTGGCTTACCGTTTTCTATTATGTCGTGGGCAAACCGCGGACAAATTTATTCTAATTCACCGAATTTACGCAAATACGGTGAATTAATTCCCGGAATTTACGTAAATTCGGTGCATTGAGGTCATGGCAGCGTTTTTGGGGTGAGCAACGTTTTTTTTAAAATTCTTCAGCCATGCGATACCAACTGTTCTTGCTCGGATTTGTGTTTTTGCTTTCATGCAGTAAAGAAGCTGATGCGCCGGATTATTCTGCCACGATTAGTCCATCCTTGAAGCGTAAACTCTTTAAGCAAGAAAAACTTGAGTTGACTAATCCACATATTGATTATTGGGAGCCCTTTCTCGGCACATACAATTGTCGTAAAATAGTCTATCATAACCCCAACGGTGGCCCCGACACCAGTTATGTTTCGCTTGATGTTTTCGAGGTGAGGGATTCTTTGATCAATATTCTCGGCGCGACGATTGCCGTGGATACCGCAGGGCGCTTTGGCTACGATGCCAACGGAAATCCCCAATTCGGATCGGTTCCGGGGTACCGGTTTTTCCTTGGAAGTTTTAAACCGGACAGCAGCCTCTATCTCGCGCATACCGTCGGCGGCCTTATGGTCTTTACAAGCACTTTTTATACGGGGAAGAAGCAGTAGTTCGGCACACACTCCAACCAGAAACCCTCCAACCAGAAACCTCACTCCCCGCCGTGAATCTTCGCAAAAAACACATCCTCCAGATCGGCGTCCGTGCGGCGGAACCCGTCGCCGGGGTCGGTATCGCTTAGAATGTGAATGATGGGTTTGCCGGCTACGAGTTTGCTGGAAATGACCCGGTAGCGCTGCTGGTAGTCGTCAATCTCGGATTTGGCGATGGCTTTTTCCCACACCTTGCCGTCAAGTTGGTGCAGGGCCGCGTCGGGCGAGCCGTCGTACAGCACCCGGCCGTTGTTGATGATGGCCATGTTGGAGCAGAGTTCCTTCACGTCTTCCACGATGTGCGTGCTGAGGATGACGATCACGTTTTCGCCGATTTCGGACAGCAGGTTGTAAAACCGGTTGCGTTCGCCGGGGTCGAGGCCGGCGGTGGGTTCGTCCACGATGATGAGTTTCGGGTCGCCGAGCAGCGCCTGGGCGATGCCGAAGCGTTGGCGCATGCCGCCGGAATACGACGACACCGATTTTTTCCGGTGTTCCCACAGGTTGACGCGCTGGAGCAGGGCGTTCACGACCTCCTTGCGCTGCCCGGCGGGTATGCCCTTGAGCACGGCTAAGTGGTCGAGCATTTCCAGGGCGCTGATACGCGGGTACACGCCGAATTCCTGCGGCAGGTAGCCGAGCGTGCGGCGTACGGCATCTTTGTCCTTGAGCACGTCCATGTCGCCGAGTGTGGCCGAGCCGGAGTCGGCCTCCTGCAGGGTGGCGAGGGTGCGCATGAGGGTGCTTTTGCCCGCGCCGTTGGGGCCGAGCAGGCCGTACATGCCGGTGGGGATGTCGAGCGATACGTCCTGCAGGGCTTTGACGCCGTTGGGGTATGTTTTGTTCAGGTTGCGGATGGTGAGTTGCATGTGTCAGTTTTGAGTTTTGAGTTTTGAGTTTTGAGTGGGGAGTTGCGGCGAAGATGACAAAATAAAATTCAACGCAGATTCAAAGAATCGAGCAAACATCGCACGAACAGGATGAAGCGCGTACATTTCGGGCATGAAAATATTCCTGCACGCACTACTTACTCTCCTGCTGTATATCGCAGTGGATTTGGCGTTCATCAACGTCTTTGCCAGGGATTTTATCCAACGTCAGGTCGGTTGGCTTCTGGCTGCACAGCCGGACCTGAAAGCAGGGGGCCTGTTTTACCTGATTTTTACTTCCGGGCTGCTCTATTTCTGCGTTTGGCCGGCGCAAACGCCCGCGCGGGCTTTGCTGAATGGCGCCTTTTTCGGCCTGGTCACCTATGCGACCTATGAGTTGGTCAACAAGGCGTTGCTCGACCGGTGGCCGTGGCCGTTGGTTCTGGTAGATTTGGCGTGGGGCACGGCGGTGGGCGCGCTCGTCAGTTGGGCGAGCTGGAAACTGCGGCAGGCGATGTAGGGTTGGATTTGTTCTTGCGACAACGGTCGCTGCAATAGTTGACAGACTCCCAAACCCGCTCCCATTTTTTTCGCCAGGCGAACGGCCGGCCACACGTTCGGCAGTTCTTGACCGGCAGGTGTTGTTTTTTTACGTTTTTCATACTTGTGCCATGCATGCTCGTTACCCGCACAACAGTATTAAATAATTCAGTCCAGGCACTTAAAGAAAAAAAAGAAATTTAGCGCCTTTATTCGCTGGAAAGCGATACTTTTGGAGATCGTAATCGCCAAAAGTATGATTTATAGATATATCGAACCGTTCATTCTGGAACATTTAAGCACTGTCAGTCCCAAGTTGTTGTTGTTGCTCGGCCCTCGGCAAACCGGGAAAACGACCTTGATAAAAAAGGTCACGGGTCAAATTGCCGGCAAAACACTTTCGCTCACCGGCGATGACCCGACCGTGCGCACCCGGCTCACCGACGTGGGCATCGAAGGCCTGCGTCCGCTGCTTGAAGGATACGACCTGTTGGTGCTGGATGAAGCGCAACGCATTCGCAACATAGGCATTACACTCAAGTTAATGGCCGATCATTTCCCGCGCACACGGGTGGTGGCCACAGGTTCTTCCTCATTTGAATTAGCCAATCAGATCAACGAGCCGCTCACCGGACGGAAAGTAGAATTTTACCTGTATCCGGTTTGTTGGCAGGAATGGTCTGATCATGTGGGTGTTTTTGCCGCAGAAAGCGGCTTGGAACAACGCTTGCTCTACGGCATGTACCCGGAAGTGCTGATGCAGCCCGGCCACGAGAAAGAAGTGTTGGCGGGATTGGCATCGGACAACCTGTACCGCGACTTGCTTTCCTTTGCACCTATCCGAAAACCCGAATTGCTGGTACAACTGCTCCAGGCACTTGCACTTCAAGTAGGCTCGGAGGTTTCGTACAACGAACTATCGAACCTGTTGAAAATTGACAAGCAAACCGTTTCAAACTACATAGCCGCCCTGGAGCAGGCCTACGTTATTTTCCGCCTTGGCCCACTGAGCCGCAATCTGCGCAATGAAATCGCCTCAACCCGCAAGATTTATTTTTATGACAACGGCATCCGTAATGCGCTGATCGGCAATTTTTCTCCGCTTGCCTTGCGCACGGACAAAGGGGCACTTTGGGAAAATTTTCTGGTTTCCGAGCGCCAGAAGCGCAACCGCTATGCACGACGCCACTTTGTAAATGCCTATTTCTGGCGCACTAAGCAAGGGCAGGAAATTGACTACCTCGAAGAAAGTGACGGCAGGATTGCTGCTTTTGAAATTAAATGGCAGACTAAGCGCCTGCCTAAAATCCCCGCCGCTTTTGCTCAAGCGTATCCGGAACATGATTTTCAGGTGCTAACTCCGGATAATTTGGGCTCCTTTTTGCGCATTTGACCCTCACCCCCGTTCCGCCAGTTCCAGCCAGCGCATCTCTTTCTCATCCAGCGTGTCCTGCAGGGCGCCCAGTTCCGTGGACAGTTTGGCGGCCTCGTCGGCGCCCAGGTCTTCAGCGTTAAAGCGGGCCAGAATTTCCTTTTTCCGCTTTTCCAGCGCCGCCAGTTCTTTTTCCAGTTTTTTGAACTCATTGCGCTCGGTGTTGGAAAGCGGGTTGGCGGTCGCGGGCGGGCGACTAACGGCTGCCGGTTCTACAGACGCTCCTCCAACTTTGGAAGGAGCCGGGGCGCTGCGCCGGGTAGCGCGGTATTCGGCATACGTGCCGTTGAAATCCTTGATCTTGCCGTTGCCCTCGAATACGAAAAGGTGATCCACCAGCCGGTCCATGAAGTAGCGGTCGTGCGTGACCACCACGAGGCAGCCGGGGTAATCTTCCAGGAAATCTTCCAGCACTTGCAGGGTGAGCACGTCCAGGTCGTTGGTCGGCTCATCGAGGATGAGGAAGTTGGGGTTTTTCATCAGTACGGTGAGCAGGTAGAGCCGCCGCCGCTCGCCGCCGCTGAGTTGGCTCACGTACACCTGCTGCTGCGGGCGGCTGAACAGGAAACGCTCCAGCAGTTGGGCGGCGCTGAGTTCCTTGCCTTTTTCGAGTGGGATGTAGTCGGCGATCTCGCGCACGGCGTCAATCACGCGTTTGTCATCCTTCAATTGGATGCCCTCCTGCCGGTAGTGGCCGAAAATGATGGTGTCGCCGATGACAACCTTGCCTGTGTCGGGCGGCAGCGCGCCGGTCACCATCTGCAGGAAAGTGGACTTGCCCGAGCCGTTCGGGCCGACGATGCCCACGCGCTCGCGGCGTTTGAACTTGTAGGAAAAATTGTCGAGTATTTTTTTGTTGTCGAACGCCTTGCTGATGTTGTGCAACTCCACCACCTTGCTGCCCATCCAGTTTTCCTTGATGGCGATGGTCATTTCGTCCGACTTCTTTTTCAGGGCGTCGTTGGTTTCTTTCCGGTCAAAATACGCGTCCACGCGGGCTTTGGCCTTGGTCGTGCGCGCTTGCGGGCTGCGGCGCACCCAGTCCAGTTCGCGTTTCAGCAGTTTGTTCTGGCGCTCGTAGGTGGTGGATTCCACTTCCTCGCGCTGGGCCTTTTTTTCGAGGTAATCCGAGTACGAGCCGGAGTAGCGGCGCAGTTGCCCGCCTTCGAGTTCGATGATGCTGTCGCACACATTTTCGAGAAAATAGCGGTCGTGCGTGACCATAAACAGCGTGATACCCGGCTGCTGAAGGTATTCTTCCAGCCACTCGATCATTTCCACGTCGAGGTGGTTGGTCGGTTCGTCAAGGATGAGAAAATCGGGTTCTTCGAGCAGGATTTTGACCAGTGCGAGACGTTTTTGCTGGCCACCGGAGAGGGTACCCACCTTTTGCTCGAAATTTTCCATACGAAACCGGAACAGCGTTTCCTTCACTTTGGCCTCGAACGACCAGGCGTTGTGCTGATCCATTTGCGCGATGGCGTCCTGCAGGTCGGCGGTTTTTTCGGGGTGCGCCAGTGCGTGTTCGTAGCGTTCCACCACCTGCACGAGCGGGTTGGCGGGGTCGAGTACGGCGGCCAAAACGTCCATGTCGGGATGAAACTCCGGTTCCTGATCCAGCCAGCCGATGCGGATGCCCTTGCGCAGGATGATCTTCGCGTTTTCGCCTTCGCTGCCCTCTTTGCCGGCAATGACGCGCATGAGCGTAGTTTTGCCTGTGCCGTTTTTGGCGATCAGGCCGATCTTTTGCCCCTTGTCAATGTGCAGGCTGATATTGCGAAACAGTACTTTTTCGCCGTAGGACTTGGTGACGTTTTCGAGCGTTAAAAAATTCATGCCGCGAAGGAACGGAATTTGGGGGAAAGTGCGACCGAGGCCCACAGAGTTTGGGCGCTTACGCCCTTCCGGGCTAGCGTGTTGGGGGCGTGCCGGCAAGGGTATAGGCACAGGTTATTTCCCCGTTATCCCCAGAAAATACACGGTGAACCCCCTGCGCGGGTCGGAAGGCACCTCCGGTTCGTATATCAACTGAATCGAATTGCTGCCTGGTCGCAGCCATTCCCGCTGGATGGTCAGCACGGTTTCTTCCACGCCCGGGCCCTGGTTCTGCGGCAGCCGAACGGCATATTCTCCGTTCAGCACTACCAACCCTTCCTGGTTGCTGTTCACGTCGGAGGCGCGTACGGCGAGTTCGATCTGATTGAGTGAAAACAGCGACTCGGGCAGAGTCATGTGGTACTCCTTGGACTCGATTTTGTTGTCCACGCAGCCCAGTTCCACCACGAGGTTCTGGCGCTCGGGTTTGGGTTTGGAATGATCCCAGCCGAACACCATCATGGCGCCCTTGGGCGTAGCCTCGGGGTAGTAGTGCATATTTTGATACAGCCACAGCAGTGCGCGCTCGTCGGTGAATACGTTTTCGAGGTAATAATCGGCCAAAAGCCAGCCGCGGGGCGATTGCTGTACGGTGCGCATGAGGTCTTCGAACGAGGCTGCACTTGGGCCGCCGCCGGGGTTGGGGGCGTTCAGTTTGTAGCGCTTTTCAGCATTATCGTAGTACGCCTGCCGGAACCACAGCACCGAGTCCTGATCCAGGTAGTACGCCGCTGCGGTGGGCACGGTAGCCATGATCACGTCGCCCGGTTGGCGGTTTTTGGCCACATAGTCGCAGGCTTCTTTCCAGTTGGTAAACGACCAGTTCACCACACGCTCGTCCACCACATTGCCCTCCAGTTTGCGTGCCAGCGCCAGATCGGCCACCGACGACCAGCGGGTATTGACGAGGAGCAACACAAACGGCAGCGCCAGCGCAGATGCCGGCATGTCCGGCCAGACTTTGTTACGCAAATACTGCCAGGCAGTGTAAAAAAACACCCCCGCCGATATCAGCAGGTACGGGTAGGCAAAAATCAGGTAGCGCCGCAAAAACGGCTCCCGGAACACAAAACTCAATAACAGGAATGGCACCACAAAACTGCAAAC
>JAEUUV010000030.1 GCA_016787285.1 Saprospiraceae bacterium
GTTACCAACAACGTGAAACATTTCACAGTCTTTCCGACACTTCCTGTCGAGGATTGGGCTTTGCAAGATATTCCGAGCGGATTTGCATAACAATTCTTGCATTGCATTGGCCCTCCTCTCCGCCCTCCTCCTTTTGCCCGCGCTCGCCTACGCCGCGCTGATGACCCTCTGCCTGTACGGCTGGCGGCGGCTGGAGCACTGGGAAATCCCTCCAGACTACGTCCCCGAAACGCGCGTCACCGTGCTCGTGCCCGCCCGGAACGAAGCCGCCCACATCGCCGACTGCCTGCACAGCCTGCTCGCCTGCCGGTACCCGCCGGAACTGCTCGAAATCATCGTGCTCGACGACCACTCCGACGACGACACCGCCGCACTCGCAGCCCAAGCGGCTGCCGGCTGCGCCGTTTCGATGCGCGTGTTGCGGTTGGCCGAACAACCCGGCCCGCCTGTTTCCGGCAAAAAAAACGCGCTCGCGCTCGGCGTATCCTGCGCACAGGGCGAACTGATCGCCACTACCGACGCCGATTGCCTGGTACCGCCCGACTGGCTGCTGCTCGCGGCGTCACTGTACGAAACCCGGCGACCGGGCGTCCTCGTCGGGCCGGTGACGGCGCACCGCGAACGCACAATTTTTCAGCGCTTCCAGGCGCTCGACTGGACGGGTATGGCGGGCATCACCGGAGCGGGCATCGCGCTGGGCGGGCACCGCATCGGCAACGGCGCCAACCTGTTTTACCCCAAATCTGTGTTCGAAGCCGTAGGCGGCTATGCCGACAACGCCCACCGGGCCTCCGGCGACGACGTGTTTCTGGTGCAAAAAATAGCCCGGCAACACCCGGTTGTTTTTCTCAAAAATCCCGCCGCCGCCGTACGCACCGAAGTGTGCCCCGATGTACGTGCCTTCGTGCAACAGCGCCTGCGCTGGGGCACCAAAAACACTGCCCTGCCCGAAGCGGGCGCAAAGGCTGCGCTGGCCGTTGTTTTTCTGTGCTGTATCGCGATTGTGTTAACCCCACTCCTGTTTTTTTCCCTGCCGGCACTGTTCCCGGTCTGGTGCGCGCAACTTGTTCTGAAAGCCCTCGCCGATTACGTGCTGCTGCGCGAAATGTGCCTTTTCTTTGACCGACGTGACCTGTTTCGCGCGTTCTGGCCGGCATTTTTTTTACACACGGCGTACATCGCGGGGGTGGGCATGGCCAGTTTGCTGGTGAAAAAATACACCTGGAAGGGGCGCCGGTTGCAGTAGGTCTTGTGTCGTTCCGAAAGCTACGTTTGTCATCCCGCAGGGAACCGTCCGCTCTACAGGGGCCGCGCAAAGAGTGGACGGTTCCCTGCGGGATGACAAAGCAGCCTTCGGAACGACAAGGTGGAGCAGCCCGCTGTTTTTTCCAAGTATCCGTTACCTTTGCCGGCCAACTGCTCTGATTTATGATTTCCAACCACACATCCCTGCTGAAAGAAGCCGAATCATTCGTGGAGGCGTTCTTCGCCGAAAACGTACCGGCGAAATATGTTTTCCACGATTTCGAACATACCGTGCAAACCGTAGGCGCCGTCAAGGTGATTGCCGAAGGCTGCCAACTCGACGCACACACGATCGAATTGCTGCAATTGGCCACCTGGTTTCACGACACCGGCTACGCCCAGGGGCCGGAAGACCACGAAGAGCGCAGTTGCGCCAATGCCGAGCGTTTTTTCCGGGGAAAAATATCGGATACCGATCTTGACACCATTTTCCGCTGCATC
This sequence comes from Saprospiraceae bacterium, assembly GCA_016787285.1. Taxonomy (GTDB): domain Bacteria; phylum Bacteroidota; class Bacteroidia; order Chitinophagales; family Saprospiraceae; genus M3007. Next base: position 1,747 of record JAEUUV010000030.1, read on the forward strand.
CGGGCTACCAAGGTACCTCAGAAGCCGGTGGACCTGCTGGAGCAAATCATTTGCGACGCCGATCTGAGCCACCTCGGCATGGACATTTACTGGGACCGAAACAGCCGGCTCCGGCAGGAATTTGCGCTCACCCGCGACAAATTGATGAGCGACCAGGATTGGGTGGACTTCGAGATCAACTTCATGCTCGGCCACGAATACCACACGGCCGTGGCCCGCGAAATGCTGAACAAGCGCAAGGCCAAACACATCCAGCGGTTGCTGAAACAAAGGCGCCGCCTCAACCCCGACAAGGCGCCCACCGTGGAAGAACTGGCTCTGATGGACGACAAAAACAAAAACACGGACATCAAAAAAGTGCTGCTCGAAAGCGAACAGGAACTCAAACTGGCCCGGTTCGGACGCGGCGTGGAAACCATGTACCGCACCACCTACCGCACCCATACAAACCTCAGCGCCATGGCCGACAGCAAGGCCAACCTCATGCTCTCCGTCAATGCTATCGTGATCTCGATCCTGGTCTCCAACTTGCTGCCCAAGTTGTTGGAAAACGGCGACAAGTTCAACCTGAAACTCGGCATCCCCTCGGGTATGTTGTTGGCCACCTGCCTCGGTTCCATGATTTTCGCCACCCTCAGCACGCGCCCTAAAGTGACGGAAGGCAAAGTGACCCGTGAGGCGATCAAACAACGCAAAGCCAACCTGTTGTTTTTCGGCAATTTCCACAGCATGCCGCTCGAAGACTTCCAGTGGGGCATCAACGAAATGCTGCGCGACCCCGAATTTCTGTACGGTACCATGAGCCGCGACCTGTATTTCCTCGGCATCGTGCTGGCCAAGAAATACCACTTCCTAAGCATTTGCTACAACATTTTCATGTACGGCCTCATCGTTTCCCTGCTGGCTTTCGCCGTAGCGTTTGCACTCTAAAGAAGGATGCGTTCTGCGTAACGTCTGTGTATTTTGTCTGTGCAACGTCTGTGTGGATTAAGTTTTATCTGGACAAGTGCGGCAAGTTTCTCACAGACGTTACACAGACAAAATGCACAGACGTTACGCAGAATTTATCACTTGAAGTGGTTGACTATACACACCCTCAAAACCCAAAACTCAAAACTCAAAACTCAAAACTCAAAACTGACAAGTGTTTCCACAATATGACGTCATAGTGGTCGGCGCCGGTCATGCCGGATGCGAGGCGGCGGTAGCGGCAGCCAACCTCGGCTGCAAGGTTTTGCTGGCCACGATGAACATGCAAACCATCGCCCAGATGAGTTGCAACCCCGCTATGGGCGGCGTGGCCAAAGGCCAGATCGTGCGCGAAGTGGACGCCCTGTGCGGCTACTCCGGTATCGTGACCGACCACACGATGGTGCAGTTCCGCATGCTGAACAAATCCAAGGGTTCGGCCATGTGGAGTCCGCGCGCGCAGAGCGACCGCATGCAATTTGCGGCCAAGTGGCGCTCCATGTTGGAGGCGCACCCGAACATTGACTTCTGGCAGGAAATGGTGAACGGCCTGTTGGTCAAGGACGGGCGCGTGTACGGCGTGCGCACGGGTATGGGACTGGAAATCCCGGGCCGCAGCGTAGTGCTCACCAACGGCACTTTTTTGAACGGAATTATCCACATTGGGGAAAAACAGTTCGGCGGCGGCCGTGCCGGCGAAAGCGCCGCCCGCGGCATCACGGAGCAACTCGTGTCGCTCGGTTTCGAGGCCGGACGTATGAAAACCGGCACGCCGCCCCGGCTGGACGGGCGCTCGCTGGATTTTTCCCGCATGGAAGTCCAGCCCGGCGACGAACCCGCCGGAAAGTTTTCCTACACCGATACGCCACCGCTGACCAACCAGATGCCCTGCCACATCACGTACACCAACCAGCAGGTACACGACGTGCTGCGCACGGGTTTTGAAAAATCGCCCATGTTTGCCGGGCGCATTCAGGGCCTGGGGCCGCGCTATTGCCCCAGCATCGAGGACAAGATTGACCGCTTCAGCGAAAAGACCGAGCACCAACTTTTTGTGGAACCCGAAGGCCGCGACACCTGCGAGATTTACCTGAACGGCTTCTCTTCCTCGCTGCCCGAAGACGTGCAGTACAAAGCCTTGCGCCTGATCCCCGGCCTCGAAAATGTGCGCATGTTCCGGCCCGGCTATGCCATTGAGTACGACTATTTTCCGCCCACCCAGTTGCAAACCACGCTGGAGACCAACCTCGTGAAAAACCTGTTTTTTGCCGGGCAAATCAACGGCACCACAGGTTACGAAGAGGCCGCCTGCCAGGGACTCATGGCCGGCCTGAATGCTGCTTTGGCCGTGAAGGAACAGGAGCCGCTCGTGCTGAAACGCTCCGAGGCCTACATCGGCGTGCTCATTGACGACCTCGTGAACAAGGGCACGCAGGAGCCATACCGGATGTTCACCAGCCGCGCCGAGTACCGGATTTTGCTGCGACAGGACAACGCCGACCTGCGCCTTACGCCCATTGCCCACCGCCTCGGCATGCAGGGCGCCGCCCAACGCATGGAGCGCGTGCGCGCCAAAACCCAGGCTGCCGCCGAAATCGAGGAGTTTTTCCGCAATGCCTCCGTCGGTCCCGACGAGGTGAACGGCTACCTGAACGCCGTGCAATCGGCGCCGGTAGGCCAGAAAGTGAAACTGTACAACATCCTGCTACGCCCGCAGGTAACCATCGGCCCCCTTGCAGAGGCCCTGCTCGAATTGCGCAGTTTTCTGGCGCCCTTCGAGCAGGAGTTTGTGGAACTGGCCGAGATCAACATCAAGTACGAGGGCTACATCCGCAAGGAAGAGGAAATGGTGCAAAAGATGAGCCGCCTCGAAGACGTACACCTGCACGCCGACTTCGACTACCGCTCCCTGTCGGCCCTCAGCGCCGAAGCCCGCGACAAACTCAGTCGCCACAAACCGCGCACCATCGGGCAGGCCGGACGCATTTCGGGGGTGACGCCGGCAGATGTGAGCGTGCTGTTGATTCATTTGGGGCGGTGAGGGCAGTTTTGAGTTTTGCCCGCATTCGCCAAGGCTTCGGCGGGTAAAGGTTTTGAGTTTTGGGTTGGTTGGGGCGCTCAAAATCGCAGTGCCCGCATATCCCCCATCCTCACAGTGCAAGCAGCCGATAGCCTTCGCAAATCGCTTTCCGCTGGGCATAATGAACGATCTCGAATAAAAAAACCGGAGCCTGCGGGTGTAGGCTCCGGTTGCAAATCGAGCAGCAGTTAATGTCGCACGATCCGGGTTGCAGTAGTTTTGACAACCGTGGGGCCACCGCCACCTCCTGCACCGCTGGCACCGCTACCCGAACCACTACCGTAGGGATTTCCTGCCGGAGACATTCCCTCAGGCCAGTATTTTTCGACTACGTACCCACAGTATCCTGCTGCCGCTCCTCCTCCGATGACGGCGCCAACAGGCCCGGCGATTACCCCTCCAACGGCTCCTCCCATGGCGCCGCATGCAGCTCCTGCTGACCCTGTGGCAACAGCCTTGCCCGCCCCGCCTGTTTTTTGAGAAAATGCTGTCGTTGTGGCAACAGATACAAGCATCATGGCGATAATGATTTGAACGTACTTTTTCATAAATCTAAAGTTTGAATAGTGAAGAAATGTGCGTGAAAAACTTTGGTTGTCAATATAATCGCGCTTTCTCGATCGGGCGAGGTTTGATGTGCGGCTTTGGCAGGTTGTATTCATCCGCGACCTGCTCGCGGGATTTTTTGTCCGGTGGCATGCAGGTGCAGACGGGTGCAGTAAAGTGTTGGAGTGCGAGCGTACCTAGCGCTTTCCCAATCTCTGCTGCAACGGCCAAGGATAGATGCTTCTGGTCACCGGGCTTCCCTTGTCCTGGCGGCTTGGTCTGACTTTGCGCAAATGCCCTTAGGGCGCACAGGCACAGGAGCAGGAGGATTGTAGTGATTTGAAAAACCTTTTTCATACCTTTTAAAAAGTTTAAGCGTGAGCAAATAGAATTTGTATTGGAACATCAACGGAGACATGGGCCTGATTGCCGGCAAATCGGGAATTCAAACCAACTCTTCTCCATGTACTTTTACATCCGGTAGTAATACCGCCGAATTCCCACTTTATTTGGATCACTGTGGTAAGTATTGACATACTCAAACGCATAGGGATTGATCCAACGAACGGTGCCTCTGTATTTCAGCGTATTGCCTTCGTATTGCTCCAGAATACCTTGTGCGGCGTTGTCTGGGATGTATTTCCAGTTGGTGTATTCGGTTTTATTCAGAATGGACGAAAAGGTGTAGGTCGCATCTATCCTGAGGACGGTGTTGTTAGAAAATGAGGCTGTCAGGGTAAAGTTTATGTCCGGTTTGCCCGTAAAATAATTTTTGAAGGTGTTGTATTCAGTATGCCGCCATTGCCCGATCAACCTGAGGGATTCACCGCTGACTGTTGCATCACCGTCAATGCGTTTGCCATTTTGGTACAGTTCCTTTTTCAGTATGGAGCCGTCTTCCCGGTAATAAGTCAACTCGCCATGCAGGCCGTAGGAATTGTAGTTGCCACTTTTTTTCAATCTGCCGTTTTTAAAATACCAGAGCGCCTTGCCTGTCAGGACATAATCTGCGGGCAGCACGGGATCAGTTGTGATACTGAAAGCCGTACCGACAAACTCCGGCTCTCCGCTCCGGTAATAGTCTTTTATGGAGAAATAGTAGCCGTTGAGGATGTCCACCCCGTAATGAATATCCCCGTAATGATCTACCTCAGATTTGATCGTAGTCGGCAAATTCGAGAAAGCGATGACCCGCTTGAATGCGTATTTGTCGGTTTTGGTGATGTTCTTATCCGCATCCAGTAATACGGTGCGTTGAGCATTACTGCCGGCTGATGTGCATGCGAGCAGCAAAAGGACGAAAACGGTTTTGTTAAAAGTGGAAGAAAGCATAGCGGATATTTTTTCGGGAATGGTTGTTTTTTATATTAGACTGATAACCAATATTATTTCTGAGGGTCTTTTACCAATGCACGGTGGCTCGCCTGAGAATAGGAGCCGCAAGCGAGCCACCGATTCCCGTTGGAGCCGGCCTTACCGGTTTCCTGGAGTTGGAGCCGTGCTTGCCGTTCCGATTACCTTGCCGTTGCTGTCGGTGATGGTGATTTGCTGGTAGCTGTTTCCATTGTTGACGAACACGGTGGTACAGTTGAATATGCAAAAAGGGGTGAGATGCGCGCCGTCGCCGGAGATCACGTTATTGGCTGTGGCGTTGCCGCTGTTGACGATCAGGTCGGACAGGATATCACCGACCTTGATCCCACCTTCTGCGACGGCGTCCAGAAATTTTTCAAATGACCCTGTCATTTTTTTGAACGGATTTTTGAAAGCATCCCCTGCGCCGGGGCTTTTCGGGCTGCCGGCTTTGCCCGTTTTGCCGGGCGTGGCTGTTTTGCCGCGACTCATGCTGCCGTTGCCATTTGGCGAAGCGATGGACTCGTACGCCGCTTTTGCCCGCTCAATCTCAGCAGATGAGCTGTTTCGCGATCCATGTATAACGACTTCAGGCGCTACGACTTCACCTGAGCCAGAGGGTTTGTCTTCCGGTTGTTTCTTGATGTCTCTATTGAATGCAAACGACTTTTGAGCCAATGAAGATTGAACTTGAAACAGAATGCTGAGCGCTGCGAATGCGGCGAAAAAAAAGTGCTTTTTCATGTTTAATGCTTTTGTTATCGAATGAGTTAGATGTTGAATCGTTTAGCGGTTGCCACGATAAAACACAGATTGCGGTTGAATCCAGTTCGGCGGCGGAGGAGGCGCGGGATAGGACATTTGCGGCGGGAACTGGGGCATGGGTGGAGGATAAGCCGGCGGCATCTGGGGCGGGAACTGCGGTGGAAACTGGGGCATTGGCGGCGGGTAAGCCGGCGGCATCTGGGGTGGGTAAGCCGGTTGCTGTGGTTGCGGATACGGTGGATATGGGGTGTTTTGCTGGGGCGGATAGGGCGGCGGATAGGATGGATATGGTGTGGTTTGCTGAGGCGGATATGAAGGTGGATAGGTCTGCGTTTGCGGGGGAATGCCAGTCGTTTGGGCGGGGGTTGGTGCGTTCTCTACCGAACCGGGACTCAGGCCGCCGTTCGCTTTCACTTTTGGATTGATTTGGGCATGGGCGGTGAGGGCGGCGCTCGTCAGGATGAGCGCCAGAAGTGCATGTTTCATGATCAGACTTGTTTAGAAGTGAAGTGATGGAAGAGCGCGATGCCCGTGTTACTCGTGGGGAAAGTATGCCTGCCGCTGGGTGTATGTCAGACGCGGCAGGGGAATCTCCGGCAACGCGCTGGCAAGGGCAGGTGCCTCCTCGCTGCGCGGGGCAATACGGTTGCGGATTTCCTGCATGAAGTATTGGTGGATATCGCCGTATTGGGTGCCCAATTGACCGTTCAGGATAGCGGCGGCGGCCGTCACGCCCAAGTGGGCGCAAGCCATGCGCTGCTGCGGCGTGCCGTGATGGTCCCGGCTGTTGTACATATAGTCGCCGGCATCAAAAGTCGCTTGAAAATAAGGCTCCATCTCCGACCAGTACGCTCCCTTGGCCAAGGCCATGTACAGGCCGCTGAAAGCATCCGCTTCGAGCTCGACCTGGAATTTACCGGCATAATCGTTGAGCCATTTGCCCTGCTGGAAATGCTGGAATTGCACCCGGTGCCCATACTCGTGCGCCATGACACCGGCTACGGCGAGTTCGTTGTATTGCCCGATGTGTTTTTGAAAGAAATGATAGCCGACCAACAGTTCGCCCTGGGCATTTGCATAACAATTGGCGAGCTCGGCCGAAGGCTCAAAAAGAATCAGCAACTGGGCCGGCACCTGTTGGAAAAACGCCCGCTGGTACCCGATTTCTTCCTGTAACAGGCCATCCACATAGGCGTTGCCGATGGAAGTGCTGATGTGCCCGGAATTGGCGTAGCCACCTTGATACCCGGTACAGCCATACATTTTCAGGCAGTTCCCGTCGGACTCGGTCGCCTCAGGATCATAGTTGAAGGAATGCAGGTCGGTGCAGCCCGGAATGGGCACTTTCAATAGGGCTTCACAGGAAGTCAGCAGCACGGTAGCCCAGCAGATGGAGATGGCAAAAATCTGGTGCAGTCTCATAATCAATTTTCGTTTGAGTGAACAGTTGCGTGAAACGATTTGATGAAATAGAGTCAGCCCCCCGGAAATCTTAATGGGCAAAAAACATTTTTTTTTGAAAACATGTAATTCCAGGTTAACTGCCAAGCGTATTTTACGCCGCGCAGGAGGCCCCAGGAAAAATTTTCTTAACGTTTCACCCTTATTGACTCTATGTACAAAACCGACTGCGACGATCAGGAGGCCGTAGCGGCGGACTTGAGAGCCAACCGCTCCGAGGCGCTGAAATGCCTGATGCGAAAAGTATTCGAGCCGTTTTGCCGGTACTGTCGGCCAATAGACATGGCCGACGCCGAGGACATCTTCTCCGGCGTACTGGAGCGGATCGTGCCCTTGCTTCTGAAAGGGGACTCTTTTCGCAACTTCTACGGATTGGTGTACTGCTCGGCGATCAATGCCTGGCGACGCTGGAACCAACAGCGCGGAAAAGGCCCTAAAACCCTGCCGCCGGAGGACTTTTCGCGGATCGTCGTGGACTTCGAATTGCCAACTATGGAAATGCTGGAGGAGCAACAGGCACGGGAAAGTTTGTTCGCCGCCCAGCAGGAGTGTTTTAATCAACTGACCAAACAACAGCAAGACCTTATGCTGCTTCGCATCGTGGAAAAACGCTCACGGGAGGACATCGCCCAAACACTTGGCTATGCCAATGCCAATGTGGTCGGGGTAACGCTCAACCAGGTACTTCGACGCATGCGCCAATGCCTCATTCAAAAAGGTTATGATCTATGAACAACAGCGAAAATACAGACCAGATCATGCGCTATGACACCGGCGAAATGGACGAGGCCGAACGCCTTGCGTTCGAGGCTCGTCTGGCCAAAGATGCCGAACTGCAAGCCGATTATGCCGCCTACCAAGCACTGGCCGGCTTCCTTCATCAATTGTCGGAGGGACGCATGCTGCGGGCGCAATGGGAGGATATGCGGGCGCATGTACACGAAGAAGCCTCGGCAGAAAAGGCAAAAAGCACGCAACCCCGGCCACTGTCACCACCAAAGCCGAGCCGAGGGCGGGTCGTCGCCGTCAACTTCCGTTGGATCATGGCCGTCGCCGCTTCGTTTGCGCTCTTGTTGTGCGCCTTGTGGTGGTGGCAGGGGCCGTATGCCGATCGGCAACTGAACGAACTGGCCGCTGCCAACTTGCCCGCCACCACCGCCTTGATACGCCGACAACTGCCGGCCGGCTATGGAGCCGATGCCGAGTCAAAAGCCTATCGAACCGTTCTGGAACGTATCGAGCAAGGCCATGCGGCGGCGGCGCTTCCGGTGCTGGACCAGGTCGCGCCCGGCCCTTTTGCCGATTTTTTGCGGGGAATATGCCTGTCCGTTTCCGAGACGCCGGCACAAGCAATTCCGATACTCGAACCGTTCACCGACGACCCGGAACCGTTCTACCGGCAGGCCGCTGCCTGGCACCTCGCATTGGTGTATGCCCGTGCCGGCGACAGGAACAAGGCTGAAAAAATGATTCGCATAATCCTCGAAGACCCCACATCGCCTTATCTGGACGGTGCGAAAAAACTGCAAACCCGGATCAACAACCCCTTCGCCTTATGAGAAAGACTTGCCTCGCCCTGTGCTGCATCGCGCTGCCGAACCTTTGGTGCCGGGCAATGCCCGAGACCCCCAAGCCGCCCGCAAACGTGACCCTTGCTACCGCGCAAGACATTGTCAACAACATGTATCAGGCAGTCGGCGGGGCGGGAAGGGCATGCCCCAGAGTCGTTGAAACGACAGCGCCGAATGTCGTTGCCCGGTATTTTGCCGGCGAAATCCAGATCAGTCCCAAACTTTTCGAGGTCTGCGCAAGTTTCGGCCCGGATGCAGAAGACGCTCTTGCCATTGTACTGGGGCACGAGATGGACCATTTTTTCAAAAAAAGCAATGTGCCGGGAGATGCCGACTTTCACTTGTACCCCTCCGATCCGGCCACAAAAGAAGAAGCCGATGCCGATGTGAACGGACTCTTCTACGCTTTCCTTTGCGGGTATGACGGAGCGGGAGAAATTTTTGAAAACTTCATCGCAAAGGTGTACGATGCCTTCAAACTGGAAAACGACCACGCCCATCCGTCCTTGAACACCCGCCGGGCCGCATACGCGCAAATTCGCGGAACCGCCCGATGGGCCTCCGATATTTTTGAAACGGCCAATTGCCTCGCCCTGATTGGGCAATACCAGCCGGCCCTGGCCTGCTACCGGCGGCTCCGGATGCTGCACGACGGCGTGGAACTCGCCTACAATGAAGCCCTGATCAAGTTGTTTGAACTGCTGGACGACGGCAACCAGCGGCTTGATCCGTTCTTTTACCCGATCGAACTGGCGGACGAGTCCCTTTTTTCCAAAGTCCGAAACGCCGGCGGCGCAATCCCGGACCTCGTCCGCGAACGCCTCGATGCCCTGGAGCACGATTTCAGCGCCTTGTCGGCACAGAACCCGAACTTCGAACGGGCCAGGCTGGCCGCTTTAAGCGTCCGAGTGTTGCTTGGTCAAACGAAGGGCATTGTCCCCCAACTCGAACAGGCGCGTGTCTCTGCGGCAGAACGCTCGTACCGGGAAAAACTACTTCTGCTGCAAGCCATTGCCGAGGCAAAAAACGGCGACGAAGCAACGGCCAAACGCTTGCTGAACGAACTGGCCCAAAGCCGGATACCGCAGCACCGCCATCTTGCCCGCCTGAACCTCGCTTGCCTGGAACCCGGGAAGGCCCTGCCCTGGGCGCCCGGCAAGTGCCTGTCGCCGGCTCCCGAAGTGGATGACATCGGCGACACGATCAGCATGGGGACACTGGACAAGGGCAATTTTCACGACCTGTACCACGACCGCCGGGACGGCTACCAATTCTATCATTCGAAAAGGGAATCGTCCACGCTGTTGGCCCTGAAGGGTGCCTATTCCGGCTATGTGTTCCAGCGCCTGAATAACGTGCCGCCCTTGCAGGATTATACCAAACAAGCGTACTGGACCTACGGCGCAGGAGCCTATCTGTATCTGCCGGACTGCGGCATGATCCTGCGCCTTTCGGCCAAAGGCCAGGTCGTATCCTGCCTGAAGGTGATCGCATTGCGTTGACATCTTATCACTCTACCACTACAAAAACATGAAACACCGACTGCCCTCCTTCCTCGCCCTGCTCTTGCTTGCTGTTGCGCTCCAGGCACAAAACAGCCCCGCAAGCCCGAATTTTCAACGTGGCCTCGAAGCCGAAGCACAGGAGTACTACGCCCACGCCGGCCACTACTACGACCTCGCCCGCATCGAAGCCCTGGCGGCCCGCGACACCTTGGCGGCTGCCCGGGCGACACTCCGCGCCGGCGTTTGCGACATCCAGAAATTCGACTACCCCAACGCGCTCCGGCGCTTGCCGGAAGCCGCCGAAGTATTCCGCCGGCTGAAAGGCGATGCCGACCCGGAGTACGCAGATGTCCTGTACCGGCTGGGGGTAGCCAATGCCCAGAAAGGATTCATGGATTTGTCCAATGAATTTTTCCGGGAGGCGCTGCGCATTTTTGAGCGGGCGGGAAATGCGTTTATGGTGTTCAAATGCCACGCGCAGTTGGGTTACACTGCTTATGGCGCGAAGGAAAAATTGATGTGGGTGGAAAAAGCGCTTGCCCTTTGGCCGCAGGTGCCGGACAAAACGCCCTTGGAGGAATTCAAACTCTACCAGCAGCTGGTTTCCGCTTACGATGACCTGGGCCTGTTGGACAAGAAAGAGGCAACAGCCGAACATGCCAAAAAACTGCTGCTTCAGGCGGATACCAACTCCGTGCAATGGATGATTGCGGCGACCGGGCTGGCATCGCGCATTTCGGAGCAAGAACGGGATCTGATTCATGGGCAGGCCGCACGCTGCTACAAAAACAAACTCGGCCCCCGGAGTTTACGATATGCCCAGTTGCTGGAGCTTCTTGTGAGTTATTCGCAGGCGGAGAACTACGCCGATGTGCTCAACGAAGCCTCGGCCATCTACCGCGATTCCATGCCGGGGGACAGTTTGAGAATTGCCCATGTGATGTCCATGAAGGCCTCCATTCTGTTCAGCAGGGATCCGCACAACCCGGAGCGGGAACGTTTGATCACGGAAAACATTCGGATTTTAGAAAAAACATACGGGCCTTCGGCTTTTGCCCTGGCACAACCCTACACCAGCCTGGGCTTGGTCTATGGTAATAAGTTTAGTTGCGATACCGCGCTGATCTACTTCAACAAAGCGCTTCATATCGCGGAGCAAACCGCAGGACGGCACAGCGTGGAATACGCCTACATCCTCGCCCAAATGGCCACCTGCCTGAGCGTGCAAAGCGGGAATCAGGATACTGTGGCAGCCATTCTTCACAGGGCAATACGCATCATTGAGGACGAAGCGGGGCCGGCAAGTTGCCTGTTGGGTTTTGACGGGCACTACTATAATTTAGCGACCCGTCTGATGGAGATTGGAAAATTTGAAGAGGCGTTCGATTTGTTCTTAAAAAACGATTCGCTCATAACGGCGTGCGATTTGGGTTTGGGTTTTCGCTTGAGCAACCTTTTTATGGCCGGCATTTGTCTTTTTTCTAACAATCGGGCAGTAAAGGCTAAAGAACTCGGCGAGACCATTCTTTCCTTGATTCCCCCGGACTGGGACAATGCAAGCAAACATTTTTTCCTTACCGAAGCCTACAAGGCGTTGCATGTTGGCCACACTATGTTGGGCCAACGCGACAGCGCGCGGTATTATCTGACCAAGTCTCTGGAGTTTCTTCGACCCGAAAACCTGGACTACACCAATATTTTTCTGGGGGCCGCCGATTTTTATGCCAGAGATTACGACTGGACGCAGTACGAATACTACCTCGGAAAAGCCTGTATGGCCGTCGAAGAACAAAGAAGGCAGGGCTCGTTGCATCCCCTTTCAGTGCTGCGGTATATGCAGGAACAGGCTACGTATTTCTTCCGTACCGGGCAATGCGACTCCGCCATGCATTACGCCAAGGCATTAAATGCGCTGGCAAAAGATGTTCTCAAAAACCGGCCGCAGGAACTCAGCGGGTATCAGGGTTTTGAACTCAATTATTCCTGGTTCTGTGGGGGCTTAGACCTTGATTCGTTCATCCTGCGCGTCAAGGAACGGTTGGATAGAAACACCCCTCTTTACCCGCCGGGCTACCAGATGCTGGTGTTGGACCAACAAATGCTGGCAAATCTGTACGCCCTGAAAGGCGATGTGGTCAAGAGCCGGTATTATGCCGAAAAAGCGCTGGCAGGGTTCCGGCAGGATATGGATGCCAATGCAGGCGCCGTGCCTTCCGAACTGAAGTATCTGGAAGCCCAGGGCGATTTTTTGAAAGCCGATCAAGACGGTCGCGGGGCATTGGCCGCCTACCGGTCCGGCCTGGAAAAAGCCCGTGCCATTCAGGATTGGGGCAAGGCGCGGGCCTTCGCCACCCGGATCGCCGGGTTTCACCACGACAAAAAAGACTACACGGCCGCCGCGGCGTACTACCGCCTGCAGCTGGAGATGTTCCCGTCGCGCCCCGACCGGGCGGCGCTAAGCGAGTTGGCATCCGCTCAGGTCAACCTCGGAAAATGCCTGACGGTGTCTGGACACGCTACCGATGCAGCGCCCCTGTTTCGCTCGGCTGCCGCCATTGCGGATACCCTTGCCGACAATGCCGCTTCGAAGTCCGAGATTTATCAGGGCGTGGCCTGGTACCACGCGCAGACCGGCCGGTTTGCGGATGCCGAAAACATCCTGCTCCGGGCCATTGCCTTGTTTGGCCCGGAAAAGCCGGAAACGTCCGGGGATGTCCTGCGCAGCCGGCGCTTGGCCTGGTTGTACAACGAACTGGCCCGTTGCCGGCGGCAGTGGTACGCCCATAGCCGCCAGAAGGCAACACTTCGGGCGGCCTCCGACGCTGCCGCGACCATGCTCGGGCATGTCGGCGCTTTCGAGCACCTGCTCGGCGAATCTCCCGACAACGCGCTCGAGGGCCGCGCCTCCGTAGCGGCATACTACCACGAAGCGCTGTTGGTGGCCCACGAAGCCGGTGTGGCGCCCGACAGCCTTTTTGCGCTGTACGAGCGGGGCAAGGCCGGCGCCTTGCGCGCTTTGTTGCAGGAAAAAAAGGTGCGGGATTTTTCAGGTATCTCTCAGGACTTGCTTCGGAAAGAACATCTTTTGGATCAGCAGATTGCCAATGTGGTTCGCACCCGGTTTGAGTGGGATCAGGGCCGGCAGCGCAGCGGCCTCCCGACCCAGCCCATTCTCACGGAAGAACTGAATGCCCTTCAGGCTGAAAAGGCCGCGTTGGTGCGGGAAATCCAAGGCGAAGCCCCGCAGTATTACCAGTTGGTGTACGGCGCCCCTGCCGTGACGTTGCCGGATGTCCAACAGCGGCTTGCTCCGGATCAGGCAATGCTGCAATACTCGGTCGGCGACAGCAGCATTTTTTGCCTGTTTATCAGCAAGCAGGAAGTGCTGGCCAGGATCATACCCATAGATTTCCCCCTGGAGGATTGGAGCCGGATGCTGCGCGAGGAAGCGAAAAAATCGGCCGGCAGGATGAATGCAGACCTTTTTGTGCCGGCTGCAACGGGCTTGTATCAACGCCTGTTTGCCCCATTCAGCGCCCTGCTTCCCGAGCGACTTGTCATCGTTGCGGACGGCCCCTTGTATCAGTTCCCATTCGAGCTGTTGCTGAAAAAAACGCCGGACGTGCCGGTCAATTTTGCTCGCCTGGACTACCTGCTGCAAAGCCACTCCGTCTCCTGTGCTTCTTCTGCTTTCGTGTGGAAAGAGATGCAGGATCGCGTGCTCCCGGTCCGGGATGCCCGGCACCGCATCCTCGCGATCGCGCCCGAGTACACCGGTCGGGAGGATTATGTGGCGTTTCGGGGCAGCGAAGATGCCGACGAGGAGCGGAAAGGCTTCTCACCGCTGAAACACAACCAACCCGAGGCCGATACCGTGCTGTATATTTGGGATGGGCAGGGGATAACGATCAAGGCCGACGCTGCTACGGAAGATACAATTCGAGCAGCGGCCCCGCAATACGACATCATGCACCATGCCGGACATGCGAAAGCGTATGACCGGAAGGGCAACTTTTCGTTTATCGCGTTTACCGAACGCCCCGACACTCTGGAAAACGAACGGCTGTATGCGCTGGAGATTTACGGCATGACGCTCCCTTCCGAAATGGTGGTGTTGAGCGGGTGCGAGACGGGTCTTGGGAACCTGGCCCCAGGCGAAGGAATTGTCGGCTTGGGACGGAGTCTGGCCTACGCCGGGGCCAAAAGCGTGGTGCTCTCCTTGTGGTCGGTACAGGACGAAAGCACCAAAGATTTTATGGCGGCTTTTTATGGGTATCTAAAATCAGGATTGGCCAAGGATCGCGCCTTGCGCCAGGCCAAACTGGATTTTCTGAAAGCCGGAAGAGCACCTGTTCAGTGGGCGCCTTTCCTGATTTGGGGCGATTGCCGGCCAATCAAACACGGATAAGCGCCGACGAATTTGAGGCGCCGCGATAAAAAAAGACTTGCGAAACGGCTACTCACCGCTCCGGCCCCCGCCCGCCCGGCGTAACCGGAACTTCCGGCGCCGGGAAACTGCCGCCGTCCATCCGTGGCGCGGCGAAAAGTGTATTTTCCTTCTCAAAAACAACCTCCGGCTCGGGAGCCATGCGGGCATCCGACGCCTCGTGGTGCTGCCCGATCAGCCGGAGCATGGTACGGGCAAATTGTTCGTGCCGGATTTGGCCGCTCTCGCGCACTTCGCCGCGGGCTTCCAGATCGGGCGACGCCACCGCAAACCAGGTTTCTTCCGAACCCGGTGCAAGCGGATGGTGCATGCGCCAGTTGTGCCTCCCGCGTCCGTGGTCGGTGGTGATGAGCAGAGCCGTTTTGCCGCGGTAGTGTTCGTGGCTTTCGATAAATCGCCAGATTTCGGCCAACAGGGAATCAAAACGGGCAATAGCCTGCACATATCCGGCGGCATTGCCCTCGTGTGCGTACTCGTCCGTTTCGCCAAAACCCACGAACAGTACCCGGGGCCGGCGGCGTTCGAGGTACTCCTTTGCAAACGCCCAGGTGAGCGTGTCGGGGCGGACATGGTCGTGCCAGGGGCGCGGACTGGAGTCGAGCAGGGCATTCAGGCGGTATTGTCCGGCAGACAGGCCGCCGCGTGTGCGGATTTTTTCAAAACCGGCGTTGACCGGAATTTCGGCCCGCTCTTCGTTGAAAATCCAGGAAAACAGTTCCCAGGAACCGAACGCCGCTACTCGCCCGCGGTAGCCCCGTTGCTTGTTGAGCCACTCGAATACATGCCGGTTGGGGTTCTGTTTTTTGCTGTTCAGGATAATCCGCTTGTCGTCGGGAAAACCGCAGATGATTTCCGAGTAGCCGGGGTAGGAGATGCGCATCCGGTTGGCCACGCTGACTTCGCTCCCGTACCGGCGGTTGCCGTACACCTGTCCGTGCCGGGCAAGGGTATTCCAGAAAAACGGCATCAGCGTTTCGCGGGGCAACGCTTGCCCGGCATCTCTCCCGTCTTCCGGTTTGCAAAGCGGGGACGATACGGGTATGCCCTCGAACACTTCCTGCCAACGCAACCCGTCGGCGGTGACCACGATCAGGTTTTTGGCCAAGGTGCCGCTCGATTCGAGGGCGCGGTCTTCCAGTGCCTGAGCCAACGGAAAGTACCGCCGTATGGCGGACTCCGCCAGCCGGATTACCGCCCCGCTGCGCTGCGATCGGCCCCATTCCATCGGTGTCGGGATGGCCTTTTGTGCTGGTGCGGAACAGGGAAAAGCCGCCAGTGCGGCGAATAACAACGGAAGAATTTGCGCCGACGCAAAGCGCTCAAGTTGAACCATAGCGGAGGCAAAAGTCCGCCGCTGCCTCCCGGGCGCCGGAAAGCGGATGTTAGGTTTCGGTGAAGAAATGGTTAAGCACTATTTCCCCGACTTGCCGTCCGCCCTTGCGCCAGCGAAAACACGTGCATGAACACCGCGCAGGGCATGTAAATCCCGGGAATCAGCAGGTACGGCATTTCACCAAATTCGGGGCTGATGGGCGGCTGTTGGTAGCCCCAGAGTTGCGGCGCCACGCCCAGCGAGATGAAAATAAACACCACATTGGCCAACCAGAACAAGCCCATGATATTCCACCAAAACACCCATTTCTCCGGGAGAACTTTCCAGCGGAAGGCCAGCAGCACGACCAACGGCGCCGTGACGCCCGAAATAATGTCGAAATTGTAGCCCTCCATCGTCGGCTCTTTCGATCCCAGTCCGAGCATAGCTATGCCGAGAATCAGAAACTCGACCACAATGCGAAACGACTGAAACGCGACCGGCTGCCAGCGCGGCACCGCGTGCAGCAGGGGCCGGTGCCTGCCGGTTTTGAAAAACCAGAAAATGAAGGCAAACGCCGGCAGCACGAGGAGCAGCGGGATTTTCGGCGGCGCCGAAAAATCGCGGAACACGCCGAAGTGCGCCAGCGTGCCGGCATACACCAACCATACGGCGGCGCCGATCCATAGCGGCAACCATTGGGCGCCTGCCCGGTGCAGGCCGAGGCTGATAACAATCAGGATAATGAGCAGCAGCACATAGAAAATTGATTCGAACATGACAGGGAAAATTGAATTATTCAGGCTGGAAAAGTTGCGGGTTTTGGAGGCGATTTTTTCCAAAGCAAGAGTCCGGCGGCAGCGCACGCAAAAACCGATTCCGTGACGAGCCACTGCATGGCAAACGCGCCCGGCATACCGTCGAGCAGCAGGCTCAGGATGCGCCCAAGGGCAAAACCTCCGGTGTAGAGCAGGGCGAGGGTCAGGCCGGTGCGTTGCGCCCGGAATGCTGCGACAAGCCAGAAAAGCCCGAACGCCAGATTTACGCCGCCGTACAGCGCGCGCACGGAATTGCGGGCGGTCAGGTTACCGAGTTGCACCTGTACGTTGTCGAAAATAGCCTGTGGGTCAAGGATGGCCTGCACGGCAATGTTGAGCGTAGCCAAAGCCAGCAAAATCAGAAAAATGCGGGTGATGAGTTTTTGTGTGTTCATGTCAAACGTTTTTTCAAAATGATACCCTCTTGCCGGAAGCGGCGTATGTGTGCAATAGATGGCGGGAAGCGGCGCCAAGTCGCGGCAGCCCGCAAAAAAATGAGCCACCCCGACGCTCGTGCGGGATGGCTCATGGCAGTGATTTCAGGGAATATGGCGCCTTATGCTCCCGGCATCAGCACGATTTGTTTGGTGCGCACCTTGTCGCCTTGCTGTACGCTCAGCAAGTAGTTGCCCGGGCGGTTGTTGAACAGGTTTATTTGTTCGCTGAACGAACCGCCGAACTGCGGGAGGTCTTTGCTGTACACCGCGCGGCCCGACACGTCGAGGATGCGCACCGTGGTGGGCACGGCCTCGGCCTCAAAACGGATGTTCAGCGGGCCGAAGGTCGGGTTCGGGTAGGCATCGAAGGCCTCCAGCTGCAGCAGGTTGTCCACATTCGTCGGCTCCTGACGATCCTCGGTTTGTTTGTCTTCCAGTGCTACTTTTTCTTCCTTGACGGGCGCCGTCGGCGTGTCGCAGGACTTGAATTTGGCGTCAATGTCCATTTTCACGCCGTTGCGCAGCACGGTCAGGCGGAAGGCGTCGCCCGGCTGGTTTTTGTTGCGCTCGCGCAGGAGGTCCTGGTGGTCGTTCACCGGCAGCCCGTTGAGCGCCAGAATCACGTCGCCGGGCTGGATACCGCTTTCTTTGGCAGGGGTATCGTCAATTACGCCCGTCACGCGCGCGCCGCGGCCTTCCACGGCGTTGCCGGTGGTGTACACGCCGATGAACACTTTGCAGGGATCGCGCTCCACCTTGTGCGAGAAATAGGCTCGGTCGGCGCTGAGTACGATTTCGGTCGGGATGTTTTTCCCATCGCGCAGATACACCACGGAGACGCGTTCGCCGGGTTTGCGACCGGCCAGCACACCGCGCAGGTTTTCGCTGTCGGCAATCGTTTGGCCGTCTACCCGGATCACCACGTCGCCTTCCTGCAGGCCGGCGGCTTCGGCGCCTTTGCCCCGGATGACACTCTTGATGACCATACCCGGGCCGTTGGTGCCGTCGCCTTCGTACACCCCGAGGATCGGGCGTTCGGTTATGTCCATTTTGGGCATGTGCTCAAGGATGCGCAGGCGCATTTCAGCCATTTTTTCTTCCAGTTCCTCCATGCGCATGGTCATTTCCTCATGCCGCCGGTCGGACGCTTCAAGTTCTTCCGCGCTGCACTTTTTGAAGCGGGCATTGATGGTCATCTCGCGACCGTCGCGCAGGATTTTCATCGAAAATACGTCGCCTTGCTGGTGTTTGTCGCGTTCACGTTCCAGTTCGGATTGCGTACGCACGGGCACCCCATCGAGGGAAAGAATCACGTCGCCGGCCAGTACACCCGACTCCGTCGCGGGGGTGTTGTCCACCGTGTAGTCTACTTTCAGGCCATTGGATACCGAACTGGTACCCACACCGATGAACACCCGGCAGGGATCACCGGAATGCGACATTTTGGAAGTTTTGAAGTGGAAAACCTGTTCCTGAGCAGGCAGAATGGCTCCGAAGAGCAGCAAGAAGGCGGCCGTAGCGGTCAGGCGCGGAAAGGAAAGTCGTGTCATGTGCGAGAAAATTTGGTGAAAAACTGGGAGCAAAGACCGTTCATCCTGCGATGCGTTGCACGATCGGCAAATAATTATGCCCGGCGCGGGAATAATGGCAGCGCATAGGACGCGGGTTTGCTGCCGAGTGCGGCAATAATGGGAACGCGGATTACACGGATTTTGCGGATTACCACAGATTTTCTTTCCGAGCGCGGCAATAATGGGAACGCGGATTACACGGATTTTGCGGATTACCGCAGTTTTTTAAAAATCCGTGGCAATCCGATTGATCTGCGTCCTCCGCGTTGCCATTATTGTCACACTCGGCAGCAAATTCGCGTCCTCCGCGTTGCCATTGTTGCCGCACTCGGAAAACCCCAAACCTGTCGTTTCTTTGCGCCAAAATCAACCACATCATGATCAAATTACTCGTTGCCGACGAATCGCATACCGCCGAAGTGGCCGCCCTGCTGGCTAACCTCTTTGAAGAGGTGGAGCATAGCCTTGAATTTGAGGAAATCGCCGAAATTTTCGCAGAAATGGACGCCGACGACCACCACTCTACCTTGCTTGCTCTGGACGACGACGATGCGGTGGTCGGGGTCATCACCGTGGTGGAGTCGCTGTCGCTGTCGGCGGGGGGGCGCTATGGCGTCATCAACGAACTGTTCGTGGTGCCGGAGTACCGTTCCGAAGGCGTGGGCAAAATGCTGCTTGACTTCGCCAAGGAAATCGGCGAGCAACGCGGCTGGGCACGCATTGAGGTGACGACCCCCGGCGACGAGTTCGACAAAACGCTGCGGTTCTATGAGCGCGAGGCATTCTGGAAAATCGGCCCGCGGTATAAGTTTACGTGGTAACTTCTTCCGACACAGTCGCTTCGTGCTCCTTCTCGTCGGCCTCCTTCAGCTCCTCCGGCACACCGCGTTTTTTCCCGCTCAGGTAGGTGTACATGGCTGGAATCACAAACAACGTGAGCACCAGTGAAAACAGCAAACCGCCTACCACGACCATGCCCAACGGGATGCGCGAGGTGGCGGCGGCGCCCAGCGCCAGTGCGATCGGCAAAGCCCCGAGCACGGTGGCCAGCGTGGTCATCAGGATCGGGCGCAGGCGCCCCTGAGCGGCCAGAATCACCGCCTCCATTTTGCTGCCGGCACGCCCGGCGCGCATGATCTGGTTGGCAAATTCCACGATCAGGATACCGTTTTTGGTCACCAGGCCGATGAGCATAATCATGCCGATCTGGCTGAAAATGTTGAGGGTGTGGTCGGTCAAGGCCAGCGTGATGAATGCCCCGGCGATGGCCAGCGGCACGGTGATCATGATGATGAACGGATCGCGGAAACTTTCAAACTGGGCAGCCAGGATCAGGTAGATCAGGCCCAGTGCCAACAGGAAGGCAAACATGGTATTGCCGCTGCTCTCGCGGAAGTCGCGGGAGGCGCCGCTGAGGTCGGTGGTGAAGGTGTCGTCGAGCGTTTTTCCGGCCACGGCTTCCATGGCGGCGATGCCTTCGCCGAGTGTTTTGCCTGGCGCCAGCACGGCGCTCACGGTGGCCGATTTGTAGCGGTTGTAGTGGTACAGCATAGGCGGACTGCTGGTTTCCACGAAGCGCACGAGGTTGTCGAGCTGGATCAGTTGGCCCGCGTTGTTCCGGACGTACAGGCCGGCGAGGTCAACCGGCTCATCGCGGTTTTCGCGGTCCACCTGCCCGATGACCTGATATTGTTTGCCGTTCATCAGGAAGTAGCCGAAACGGCGTCCGGACAGGGCCAGTTGAACCATCTGGCTGATATCGAGCACGCTGACGCCCAATTCGGCGGCTTTCAGGCGGTCAATTTCCACCTGCAATTCGGGTTTGTTGAACTTGAGGTCCACGTTCACATTTGCGAAAGCGGGTTCCTGTCCGGCGGCTTCGAGGAAGCGGGGCAGGGCTTCTTCGAGTTTTTTGAAATTCTGGTTTTGGATGACAAACTGCACGGGCAGCGAGAGGCTGGCGCCAAAACCCGTGGAAATGGTTTGTTCCTGATTGGGAAAAACCCGGGCTTCGGTGAAGCCTTTGGTCATGCGCAGCATTTGCTCGTAAATTTCTTTCTGGCTGCGTTCGCGGTGTTGCGGCTCGACGAGGCCGAGGCTGATGAAGCCCGCGTTGGAGCCGCTCACGCGCCCGCCTCCGGTGATGCCGAACACCATCTGATACTCCGGCACGGAGTCCATCACCTGATCTACCAGGCGGTAAATTACATGCTCAGTCACATCAAAATCCGTGCCCTCTGGCGTGGACACCATGGCCCGGATGCTGCTGCGGTCTTCGAGCGGGGCCAGTTCGGTTTTCAGGGTTTTGCCGAAATGCCAGATGGCCACGAAGCAGCCCAGCACAATGGGCAGACTGACCCAACGCAGCCGCATGAAACTCCGAAGCATCCGCCCGTACACGCGGTCCATGCCCTGGAAAAACGGCTCCGTGACGCGGTAAAACCAGCCGTGGTCGTGTGGGTTTTTCCGGCTGAGTTTCACGTTGAGTACCGGGGTAAGCGTGAGCGACACAAACGCCGAAATCAGTACGGCGCCGGCCACCACGATGCCGAACTCGCGGAACAAGCGCCCCGTGAAACCCTGCAGGAAAATAACCGGGATGAATACGACCGCGAGCGTGATGGAGGTGGAAATAACCGCAAAGAAAATTTCCCGTGTACCCTCCTGGGCGGCCTTCCACTTGTCCATGCCCTGCTCGATTTTTTTGTAAATGTTCTCCGTCACCACGATGCCGTCGTCCACCACAAGTCCGGTAGCCAGCACGATGGCCAGCAGGGTCAGCACGTTGATGGTGAACCCGAAAATGTACATGATGAAAAA
>JAEUUV010000040.1 GCA_016787285.1 Saprospiraceae bacterium
GAATTGTGTTTGAAAAACGACATCCAGCCCGGCGGTGATGGATTGGGCGGTGGCATCCGGGTAGTCGCGGGCGGTGAAATGCAGCACGTTGGCGCCGCCGGTGGCGCCGGCGTCGGAAATAACGAAACCGCCGAAGTCCCACTCCTCGCGGAGCAGGCGGCGCAGCAGCCATTCGTTGGCGGTGCAGGGCCTGCCGTCGAGGGAATTGTAGGCGGTCATCAGGGATCGGGCCGCGCCGCGCCGGATGCAGGCCTCGAAGGGCGGCAGGTGTATTTCGCACAGGTTGCGTTCGTTCAGTTGGATGGGATAGGAGTCGCGCCCGCCGTCGCCCACATTGGCCACAAAATGTTTGGGCGTAGCGACAATGCCCTTTTTTTCAAAAGCCGACACAAAGGCTAAGCCCATTTCCGACACGAGAAAAGGGTCTTCGCCGTAGGTCTCCTCGGTGCGGCCCCAGCGCACATCGGTGGCCACATTCACCACGGGCGACAGTACCTGTCGGATGCCACGCGTGCGGCATTCGACCGCTATGGCGCCGGCAACGTCGTGCATGAGCGCCGTGTTCCAGGTGGCAGCCAGCCCGATGGCCTGCGGAAACGCCGTCGCGCCCGGCCGTACCAGCCCGTGCAGGGCCTCGTCGAAGGGGATGATGGGGATGCCGAGGCGGCTTTGTTCGCGAAAAAAGCGCTGCAGGGCATTGATTTTTTCTGCCGCTTCCTGTGCTGCGGCTCCTCCCTCGGAGCGGAGCATTTGGCCGGAGGCGTGTTCCGACTGCCCCGCAGTACCGACCTGGAAGCCGAAAAGCCCGGCATGGTACCGCAGGCTGTCGGCGCCGAGGTCGCCGGGTAGCATGAACAGTTGCCGGAATTTTTCCTCCGGCGACATACCCACAAGCAGGTTCTGCACGCGCTCGTAGGTGGATTTTCGGCGGGGTTGGCTGAAGGCAGGCAGGCTGAAGGCGATGAGCAGCAGCGCGAGAAGGATTCGCATGGGCGGGTTAGTGATGAGCGATGAGTGGTAGTCGAGAAGTTGGGGCGCAATATCCGGAGGATTTTTTTGAAGGACTTGGCCTGTTGTGGCGGAGGCGCTACCTTTCGACCCTGTTTGTGAAAATACCCGCTGGTTTCACCTGATCAGACTCAAAGGGATTGATTAAAATGACCACAACCGTTACCATCAAAAACACCTTCAACTGCTCCCTCGAACGCGCATTCAAAACGCCCATGCTCTGCGATGTGTCCAAAATCCATACGGGATTTGGGCTGATGCCCCGCGTGACGCACTGCACCGACGATGCCTCCTGGGGCAAACCTGGCGGAAGCAAACGGGTGTTCACAGCCCCATCGCCCACGTTTAAGGGCGGCGAAGCCTCCATGGATCGGGTGCTGGAACGGGTCGAAAACCGGTACTGGAAAATCGAGGTATGCGAATTCAAATCCTGGATGCTGGGCTTCTCAAAGTTCGTCGGCGAATGGAAAACCACGGAACTAAAGCCGAACACCATCCTGATCGAGTACACGTACACCCTGCACGCCGATGTTATTTGGTTCTACCCGCTCAACTGGCTGTTCGCCAACACGTTCTGGCGGATGTACATGAAACGGGTGCTGGAGAATGTGCGCAAACTGGCGTACAGCCAGGAGCCATACATCTACGAATAGTCCCGTTCTTTGTATTTGACACGACACTTCACCTGACAAAACGCAGCACCAAATTCATCATAAAATGAATGCACCGAAACTTCTCCCTGTTCTGTTCGCACTTATTTTGGCAACATTCACAGCCTGTAATTCCGGTAATCAGTCGGCCCCGGAAAAATCGAACCCGGCAGACGCCCCCGCTTCGCCCCAGGCCGAGGTTCCTAAACCGGAAGTGTACCTGTACTGCACGTTTTACGATGCCGTTTTACTGCGCGAAACGCCCGACCTGAAGGGGAAAGTGGTGACCAAACTTCCGATGTGCGAGTTTCTGGAGGGAACAGGCGAAGGTTCGAAGCAGAAATTCGACGCCACGTTGGGCGGCATCGTTTGGCGGGAGCCTTTTTTAAAAGTCATGCACCTGACGCCCGAGCAAAAATCCGGCTGGGTGTTTGGTGGCGCCGTAGAACCGGTGTATGCCGGTCCGCGAGCCGGAAGCCCGAATCTGGGCGATCTGGCCAACTTCGGCAGCCATTTGGCCAAACTGGATTTGAAAAACCTGGACAGCGGCGAAAAGGCCTGGGTGTACGTCCGGCAGCACCACACCGCTACGACCGGCGCCCTTGCCGACGCGATTTACCTGATGCTCGAGCGTTTTCTGCATCGCATGGAAGTCGAAAACAACCTGTACGAATTGACCGAAAAAATGAACTGGTCGGATGAGGACCTCAACCGGGTTTATGAAAACAAGTACGACATGGGCAAATCGCCGGTCACAAAAACGCTGGATGCGGCGGGCTTTCGGCTGGCAACTGCCGAGGGCATGATTTTTCCGGTGGTGGACCGCAAAAAACTGCTCGACTTCTTCGGGAAAAATGTCACGCCGGGCATGAAACAATACATTGAGCAAAACTGGATCGAACTGGCGGAACCCTCCATGTCCGACGCCCACATCGCCATCGAACTGGAGCAGTTGGCCGACCGGGGCATTTTCTGGGAAAACTTCAATAAAACGAACCCCTGGTTTGTCCGTAAGGACGAGACTGCCGAGCACGAAGCCTGGGTGCGGCTGAGCATGATAAACGGCTTGATTTTCAACGAAGAAACCGGGGAGGCGTATCCCGAGTACGTCAAGGTCTGGGCATACATCCAGCAAAAATATCCGGACTCGCAGTTAGGCAAGGATGTCGCCGCATTCACCAGACTGCTGGCTGCCGAAGGCAACAAAAAGACGCAAAAGGTGGCGGACTTTCAGGATGAATACGCCCAAAAGTACAACGGCGAAACGGAGTGAACCAACCCCCAAAACCAGCCGGCAGAACGCGAGTTTGCCGCGTTCAAAAAGACAATAAAACTGATTTGAATGCTCAGGATCATGCGATTTTTCACCAAACTCCCTCTCCTCTGCGTCTTCTTCGCCGCCTGCTCTCCCGGCTACCAAAAGGAAAACGGCGACTGGGTGTGGGTGGATTACAACGAGAACGTAGGCAAAAAAGTGACCTGGATAACCGGCGTGGACAACGCTACCTTCCGGGTGTTGAAAGACGAAAACTATGCCGCCGACCGGCAGCAGGTGTACCTGAAGGGTATCCCGATTCCGGGTGCCGATCCGGCTACCTTCGAGGTGTTGCACCGAATGGGTTATGCCCGGGATAAAAACCACGCCTACCTCGACCGTGAACACGTGCTGTTTGCCGATCCCGCCTCCTTCCGGGTGTTCGATTTTCCCTACTCCCGCGACGCCCGGCGCGTGTTTTGCGGTATCCTGCCTCTGCCCGACTTAAGCCCCGCCGAGGTGGACGCCTTCCGGGTGACCAATACCGACAAACTCATGGCGAACATGAAAAGCACGACCATGCTGTCGCATTTTATCGAGTACAACCCCGAATACCGGTGGCTCGACACGGTGGGCGGAATCCAGTACGTCATCGTCGGCGAATGGGGTACCGGCGAAACCACGACAAAGCGGTTCAAGGGCTTCAAAATTGTAAATTAAATGCGGACTCCGCCATGCAAAAAACTACCCTCCTCTTTTTCGCTTTCATCGCCATCGCCGGCACGGTAACAAGCCAAAATCCCCGTCATGAAGCCCTGGCCGCCCAAATTGACTCCATGACTGCCGAAGACCAGCATTACCGCAGCCTCCTGCGCGATGCTCGCAACCAACCCGTTCGCAACGAGCAGAATATTCAAAAATGCGTGGAACATGTGCAGTGGATTGACAGCCTCAATCTCCTGAAAGCCAAAGCCATTTTTGCCGAATTTGGCTATCCGGGCATTGATCTGGTCGGCAAGGAAAGTTCGCACCACTTCTGGTTGCTCGCCCAGCACTGCGACGCCGACCCGGATTTTCAGGAAAAGATGCTGGACGCCATGTACGATCAGGTGACGAAAAAAAATGCCGATGCCAAGGATTACGCCTACCTGCGCGACCGGGTGTCTGTGAACAGGGGGCAATTGCAGACCTACGGCACACAAATGCAGATCAATGCCGACTCCACCAGTTTCGAACCGAAACCGATGGTGGAACCGGAGAAAATTGATGCGCGCAGGCAGGAAATGGGACTTGGAACCATGGAAAACTACATTTTCACGATGAATCAGGTGTATCATGGTGTCCTGAAAAAGAAGGGTGAGTAACGGAGTTCATCCGAAAGCACTTAGTTTCTTTCAGGCTTTGGGAGTGTGCAACATCGTGCCCCACAGTATGTCCTTGGGGAAAACAAACTGCTCATGCTTTCACGAAAAAAATTTCTCACACTTGCCGCAGCAGGCGGTATCGTCACACTTTTTGGTCAAACGCCTGCGCCCAAAAAACCGAAAGGCGATCCGCTCCCTGCTGAATTAGTCAAGGAGTGGGTCGGCAAAGCCCACTCGGACTTCGCCCGCGTGCAGGAACTTTACGCCCGGGAACCGCGCCTGCTCAACGCCTCGTTCGATCACGGCGGCGGCGATTTTGAATCCGCACTCGAAGCCGCCGGACACGTCGGAAACCGCGAAATCGCTGAATTTCTGCTGGCTAATGGTGCTCGTATGAACGTGTTCTGTGCTGCCATGCTCGGGCGCCTCGATATCGTGAAGGCAGTGCTCAGCCTTCATCCCGAATTAAAACACTCTGCCGGGCCGCATGGTCTCAAGTTGATCCACCACGCCACCAAAGGCGGCGACAAGGCGAAAAAAGTACTGAAGTATTTGCAGAAGATCGGGGCATCATAGGGCTGTTTTACCAAGCCGGAAATCGTATGCTGTACAGGTTCGAACCCTGCCACAGCGCCAGCACATACACCCCTGCCGGGGCAGCGGAAAGGTCGAATGTCAGCCAATCGCCGGTTGACACCTTTTCCTGAAGTACCTTACCGGAAACATCAACCACCTGCGCCCGGCAGTTCGCGCAGGGTTTTTCAAAATGCAGGGTCAACTGACGGGTGCGCGCGTCGTACCGGCGGGTGAATGCCGGAAAATCCTCCTGCTCTGCTTTTGTGCCAACGGCCTGTTCGCGTTTTTTTACCAGAAAAACCTGAAACACTTCGTCGGTATGCACCGCCGGACGAGGTACCAGGTTTCCGATCACCGCGGTCACTTCCGTCAGGTTTGCCGGCAGGGAAACGACCGGGTTTGCCGGGTCGTATGTGCCGGATGTGATGGGAGCGCCGAACAGATTTTGCACGTCGTAAACGTCGAAAACATCGCCGGCGGCCAGACCTGCCGGGGCCAGGCTGATGTCGAGCGCAGGCAGTTTCAGCCAGTTGTACGCCACGATATGCGCCCGGCCTGGTTCATAGAGGTTGGGCCGGACGAACACAGCGTTTGCCGCAGGCAGGGGGGCTGCAGGTAGTATCGTGTTGCTGTCGGGCGAAATTTGCGCTGCCGAAACCGGGTACAGTTCGCCTACGAGCGTGTTGCCTGTAGCCGACAGGTTGGTCACGGGCAAGTTGTTGCGCACCGACCAGCGCCCGGCAGAGTAGTTGCCGCTGAACCGGACATTGTTCAGGCCGCTCTGGTAGCCCATGTCCACGTTGTTGCTGCGCAGGTAGTCGAACCGGTTGTAGAGGTAGTTGTCCAGGATGACGAAATTGTTGCCCGGGCCGCTTGCCGTCGAACTTTTTCCCAGTAAAAATCCCCAGCCGTTGGGGTCGTCGTTGACGACGCCGTTGGCGAAAATGATGTTCCCCTCAAGGTGGATGTTGTTGATGGAGGCATTCGAGGAACCGTACATGATAATGCCGCTGTCGAATTGTTTGAACACGATGTTGTCGCGGATATACTTGGTGGGGCCGTCGTTTTGACCGTACATGCCCTCCCCGTGTCCGCGTACGCCGAGGTGCGACCAGCCGTTGTAAAAAATAATGCACCCGTACACCTCGCAGCCGACGCAGCCGGAGAACGGGCCGAGTCCGCTGCCGGTGTCGTGTACTACCAGATTGATGAGCCGTATGCCCGTACCAATGGAAATGACGCTGTTGACCCGCCAGCGGAACCCGGCGGAGGAATCGGCCCGGGCATGCGGGTTGCTGTTCGTTACTTCAAATCCCCAGTACCAGCAGTAATCGCCGAGTATGCCAAGTGTGTACGAATCCGGAGCCGGCGGCGGCTGCACGGGGTGCGGTCGGTTGCCGCCGTCAATTACTGCCCGCTCGCCGGGATACTGCCGCACGACGATGGGGCGATCGGCTGTGCCTTGGAGCCGGCTGACGAATCCAGCCACTTCATCTTGCGTGCTGTTGTTGGGGTTGCCGAAATACGTGCCGCCCCGCAGCCATATCGTATCGCCGGGCTGAACGGAAGGCGGGTGGTCGAGGGCGGTTTGCAAATCCCAGGGGTTGGAAATGGAACCATCGTTGCCGGGCTGGCCGTCGGGCGAAACGAAAAATTGAGCGCCAAAGGCGGCAGTCGAGGTACAAAGGGCGAAAGCAAGAGTATAGATCGCGGTGCGCATACGCACAAATGTACTCCAATCACTCACATGTAGATTTCGTCGGGTTACCTGCTCGCCGGCAATGAACATTTTTCATAAACCTGCCGCCGACATTCGGGAATTTTATTCCTTTACGGGTCGAAAGCACAACCGTTTCTTTTCATTTTCAAAACGACACGCATGAGCGTTTCTACACCCGGCAGCAACGGCCCCTCCTGGCAAAAACCACACCTTTCCTTCTGGCAAATCTGGAACATGAGTTTTGGATTTCTGGGCATCCAGTTTGGCTGGGGCCTGCAAATGGCCAACATGAGCGCCATTTACGAATACCTGGGCGCCGACCCGCACGAAATACCGATCCTGTGGTTAGCCGCGCCGCTCACCGGCCTGATCGTGCAGCCGATCATCGGGTACATGAGCGACCGCACCTGGAGCGCGCGTTTCGGGCGGCGCAAACCCTACTTCCTCGTCGGCGCCATTCTCGCCTCCATTGCCCTGATTTTCATGCCCAACTCCAGCGCGATCTGGATGGCTGCGGGCCTGCTCTGGATTCTGGACGCGAGCATCAACATCAGCATGGAACCCTTTCGTGCCTTCGTGGCCGACATGCTGCCCGAAGACCAGCACACGCGCGGGTTCACCATGCAGAGCATGTTCATCGGCCTCGGCGCCGTCGTTGCCTCGGCGCTGCCGTATATCCTGACCAACTTTTTCGGCATGGGCGCGCTGGACGACTGCACCAGCATCAGCGCCATCCCGCTGTCGGTCAAAATCTCCTTCTACGCCGGCGCCGTGGCGTTCATCGGAGCGGTGCTATACACCGTGCTCACCACCAAAGAGTACCCGCCGATGGACATCAGCGAATTCCAGAAGGCAAAAGAGGAGAAAAAAGGCTTCGGCGCCGGCGCCCGTGAAATACTCCACTCCATCCGGAACATGCCGGCCACCATGCGCCAACTGGCTTTGGTGCAAATGCTGACCTGGCCCGGCCTGTTCCTGATGTGGTTTTATTTCGGTGTAGCCACCACCCGCTCGGTGTTTCAGTACGACGACAGCCTCTCGAAATACGAGGCGTATCACAAACAATACCGCTGCGATGTGAAAGCCGGTCAGGCCACGGATTTTGCCGGACTGGCAGCGCGTACGCCGGTGAAAGACGAAAAAAGCCGGGTCGGCGTCGAGGAAATGAGTACCCGCTTCGGCACCATTTCGGCATTCGACACTGCGGTAGGCGACAACCAGAAACGCCGTCTGGACGGCAACGAGTGGGGCGGCGTCTGTTTTGCTTTTTATTCGCTGATTACCTTCCTCGTGGCGTTTTTGTTGCCGGCTATAGCCAAACGATTGGGCAAAAAACGCACGCACGCCCTGTGTCTCTCCATCGGTGCGGCGGGCCTGTTGTCGGTCGGGCTGATTCACAATCAGTACCTGCTCCTGTTGCCGATGACCGGTGTAGGCATTGCCTGGGCGAGTATTTTGTCCATGCCGTATGCCATGCTCGCACCTGCCCTGCCGGCGGAAAAAACCGGCATTTACATGGGCATTTTCAACTTTTTCATCGTGCTGCCCGAAATTGCCGCCACGCTCTTTTTCGGTTGGGTGATGAATAACCTGCTGGACAACAACCGCCTTGCCGCTGTTATCGTGGGCGGCTGCCTGCTGGCCCTGGCCGCACTGATGTGCCTGCAAATCAAGGAAAAAAAGTAAAAAATATTCACCTGTCAACGCATTGCACATGATTTACACACTCATTATCGGCGCCCTTTCGGGCTGGCTGGCCGGAGTCATCCGCCAGGGCTACGGCTTCGGCCTGTGGGGAAACATCGTTATCGGCATCATCGGCGCCTATCTGGGCAGTTGGCTGTTCGATCAAATTGGCGTTCGCATCGGCAGCGGCACGGTCAGCCTGATCGCTACCAGCGTCATCGGCGCGTTGGTGCTGCTGTTTTTGATCGGGTTGATTCGGAAAAAATAGGCTGTTATTTAGCCCTGAAGGGGCTAAATAACAACTAACAGCAAATCATTCTGACATGAAAAATATCCTTTTCCTGCTCCTGCTCGCTGCGGGGGCATCTGTTTCGCTTGCCTGCAAAAACTATTTTGGGAATCCGCACACAACGCCGGTTGCCCCGAAGGTAGTGCCCGCCGCATCCGGCGACCTGCGCGTGGAACCGCCGAACTGGTGGACGGGCATGGTACACAACCGGGTGGAGGTGCTTGTACGCCGCGAAGGATTGGCGGCATACGAGGTTCGGCTGGGCGAAGCCAAAGGCGTGACGCTGGAAAAAGTCGTGCGCGGCGACAGTCCGAACTACCTGTTCCTGACCCTGAACATCGCCGCGGGAGCACCGCAGCAAAAGGTGCCGTTCGTGTTCACGCACCCGAACGGCGCCAATTCGTTCGTGCATGAATACCCGATTTGGAACCGAAACCCGGATGTGAAAGCCCAGGGTCTGGACAGCCGCGATGTGGTGTACCTCATCATGCCCGACCGTTTTGCCAACGGCGACCCTTCCAACGACAACGTGCCGGGTATGCTCGACGGCCTCGCCCGCGACTCGCTGACCGGGCGCCACGGCGGCGACCTGAAAGGCGTGCTGGACCGACTCGATTACCTGAAAGACCTCGGTATCACGGCGATATGGCTCAACCCGGAACTGGAAAACGACCAGAAAGAAGCCTCGTACCACGGCTATGCCATCACTGACCTATACCGGATTGATCGCCGGCTGGGCAGCAATGAACTTTACCGCGATCTCGTGCGCGCCTGCCATGACCGCGGCATCAAAATGGTGCGCGACGTGGTGCCCAACCACATCGGCATACACCACTACTGGATGAACGACCTGCCCTTCAAGGACTGGGTGAATGTGTGGCCCGAAATGACAACCACTTCTTTCCGCGCCCCGACCCTGGTGGACCCGTATGCGTCGGCGTACGACAAAAAACGGTTCAGCGACGGCTGGTTCGTGCCCTCCATGCCCGACCTCAACCAGCGCAACCCGCACCTCGCCAACTATCTCATCCAGCAGGCCATCTGGTGGGTGGAATATTCCGGTCTCGACGCCTTCCGTATTGACACCTACACCTACTCCGATCAGGGTTTTATGAGCCGGTTTTGCAAGGAAATCCGTGAGGAGTACCCGGCTATGCACCTGTTCGGGGAAATTTGGGAGTATGCCCTGACCGTGCAAGGCTTTTTTGCCGACAACCAGCCCATGGCCCGTGCCAAATTTGACTCCAACCAGCCGGGCGTGGTGGATTTTCAGGTTTGTTTTGCCATTCAGGAGGCCCTCAAACGCGAACAGGGCTGGACGGAAGGAGCCACCCGAATTTACTACACGCTGGCACAGGACTATTTTTACGAAGACCCCACCCGAAACGTCGTCATGCTGGACAACCACGACATGACCCGTTTCTTCTCCGTGGTGGGCGAAAACATGAACAAATTCAAAAGCGGCATTGCCTTTCTGCTCACTACACGCGGCATTCCGCAGTTGTACTATGCCACTGAAATCCTCGGCACGGGCTTGGAAGCGCCTTCGCACGGCAACATCCGTAAGGACTTTCCCGGTGGTTGGCCCGGCGACCCGGTGGACAAATTCACCGCCGCCGGACGCACGCCCCAGGAAAATGAGGCTTTCGATTTTGTACGCACGCTGCTCCGCTACCGGAATGCCACGCCTGCCCTGCAAACAGGCAACCTCATGCAGTTCGTGCCGGAGGACGGTGTGTACACGTATTTCCGTTACGACGCGGGCAAAACAATCATGGTGCTGCTCAACACCGCCAATGCCGAGCGCTTGGTGGATACCCGGCGTTTTGCCGAACGTATGCAGGGCTTCGGGCGCGCACGGGACGTGGTAACGGGGCAGGAATTGCCGAATCTGGCAAAACTGTACGTGGAACGCAATTCGCCGCTGGTGCTGGAATTATTGCGGTGATTTGGCGCGATTCTGGCCCAGTTTTCGCTTTGGCGGTAGTGCCAAACGCCATTTTCCTTTTACTATGAACCGATTTATCGCCTTTGTCTTCCTTTTCGGTGTTTCCGCCGGCCTTTGCGCCGACCCGCCGGTCCGCCATACCCTCGAGTCACATCTCAAGCCGACAGCATTGCTGACGGATACCGTGCCGCCGCTCATCACCTGCCCGCCCGATGTAACCATAGCCCTGGCGCCGGGCACTTGTGATTCGGTATTCACCTACGCGGTGACCGCCTTCGATGATACTGTGGCTATTGTGCCTACCCAGTGGTCCGGCATTGCCTCCGGCGAAACATTCCCGATCGGCGCTACCCTGAACGTATTTGTGGCTGCCGACTCGACAGGTAATACCGCCGAATGCTCGTTTACCGTGACCGTGGCGCCGGATACGTCCGCGCTGATGTGCCGGGACACGATAACGGCATATCTGGGCGAGTTTTGCCTCGTGGTGCCCGAGGTGTCCGAATTGCTGGAAGGCGCATACGGCTGCCCGCTGAGCCTGATCGCAGAAGCCGACAAGGAGCCGCCCTACGGCGACGGTCCCTGGGGGGCGGCTTTTTTTGAAGACGACGACCTTGGAAAAACATTTGCCTACCGGGTAAGCGACCTGTCCGGAAACAACGCCTGCACCGGGATAGTGCAAATCCGCGACTCCATGCCGCCCGACCTGCAATGCCTGCCGGTACAAGTCCCCTGCATTGTGCCGGTGGAGCACCTCAACCCGTACTTTTTGCGCGACACGCTGGGTGTTTGGGACGCGGTGCCGCAGTGGAGCGATAACTGCGATGTGGATGTGGACCTCGCTTTCGTGGACGTGCGGACGGATTATCCCTGCGATTCTGCGGGTGTGGCGGGCGTTGTCACCCGCTTCTGGACGGCGCTGGACGCATCCAACAATGTGGCGACCTGTGTGCAAACCATCGTCCGCTCGCGTCTGGTGACCGATGTGCAATTCCCGCTTGACGGCACCTGGGGCTGTTCACCCGGCCCTCTGCCTGAGGTGACGGGTTGGCCCTTTGTGCAATTAGCCGACCGGCAGTACTTTCTGACCGATACCGCCTCATGCGGATTCGAAATAACGTTTCAGGATTCCGAGCAAGTCAATTGCGGCGCAGGCCGACTCATCAACCGCCTGTGGTTCATTTCGGACGGCTGCCTGCCCGACTCGTTGGACAACCCGTCCGTCGGCGAGCAAATTATTGAAATAATTGACGACGGTGAACCGACTTTGTTCTGCCCCCTTGATACGGTGGTCGTCCTGCAAGGAGTTGATTGCGAAGGCACCCTGAATCTGCCCGATCTCTTTGTCGGTGATGCGTGTTCGTATCTTTCCGGCGCTACAGCCTACTGGAATCTGAACGGCACGGAGGACAGCCTTGCCGCCGTGCTCACCGATTTTGCCGGCAACGACCTCGCTTTGCCGGATACCCTCGCGATGTTCGGCGAGGTGGCAAATTTCCCGGCAGGAACGACAAGCGTGCTCTTTGTCGCCACCGATGCTTGCGGCAATACCGGCACCTGCGAAATCAACCTGACTGTGCTGGACAGCTTGCCGCCACAGGCGCAATGCGATACGTTTTTGACGGCCTTTCTCGACGATCTTGGGTTGGCCTCTATGCCGGCCGGCCTGTTCGACGAAGGTTCGACGGACGCCTGCAGCCAGATTGACTTCAAGGTGCGCCGCCTTGTGCCCGGCGCCTGCGATACGCTGGGAAATCCGCTCGACGATTTTGTGCGCCTGTGCTGCAATGATTTCATGGACACCGTGCTCGTGACGCTCCGGGTGTACGACGTGCCCGTGCCGCCCGGGCCGGTACCCGACTCGCTGGCAGAGGGCCGGTACAGCGAATGCACGGCGCCCATTCTGGTGCTGGATATCAACAACCCGCAGTGCACAGCCCCGAAAGACACAGTGGTTTTGTGTGAAAATTTCGACCCGACGCTGGCCGGTTACGGCTTCGCCGAAACGTCCTGCGTGGTGGATTCGGTGGCAACGCTGCTGAGTTATCAGCAGTTCGACACGGTGTGCAACCGGGGCACCATCACGCGTACCTTCCGGGTGTTCGACGCCGCCGGAAACAGCGGCCATTGTTCCCAACGAATTACTGTGGCGAATAAGCAGCACTATTTCGTGCGGTTCCCCGACGACCTGGTGATTTTTCAATGCGATACTTCCGGGAACAGTTACGGCACCCCGAGTTTTTTTGGTGTTGAATGCGAAAACATGACGGCCTCGTTTGCAGAAAATGTGATTTTCAATGCATCGGATGCCTGCCTGCGCATCGAACGCACGTGGACGGTGTTCAACGGCTGCGCCTACGACCCCGGTATGCCGCTTGTGACGGTACCGAATCCCAACCCGAGCGCCAACCCCCTGCACGCCGACAACCAGCCCGGTCCCGTGGTGTCGGCTGCCGGAACCACCGGCGACTGGGCGCCGACCCTGTCGAAAGTGGCGCCTTCCGATACGGCGGCTACCAACTTTAGCAAGTTTTGGGCCGACAGCGTGAACGGCTACACCTACAAGCAGGTGATCCGGGTGATTGACAGCGAGCAACCGGTTTTTGAAAATTGCCCCGCAACGCCCCCTGTGTTTGTGGACCTGAGTGCCAACGATTTGTTTTTGTGGAACGGCAATTTTTCCCCCACGCCCGGCCCGAACGACGACCTGTGCGAAGGCAACGCGGACTTGCAGATCACCGTGACCGATGCCTGCTACGGCGCGCGGGTAGGCGTGGACTACCAGTTGGTGCTCGACCTCGACGGCGACGGCTCCACGGAAACCCTGATAAACAGCACCGACCTGCCCGATGCGGGCACGGTGTTGTACAACAATGTCAACGGCGGCGGGCTGGCGCGCCAGTACGACACCCGTCCGGTGACGCCGTCCGAACGCTACCAGTTTACCCTTCGCACCGACACGGTGGGCGACGACCTTGTGGCGCGCTTGGTGTGGAGCAGCGCTGCAGCGCCTGGAGCCGACGTGCCGCTGCAACTACCACTCGGCGACCACCAGATCACGTGGACGGTGTACGACGGCTGCGGAAACGAGACCTCCTGCTCCTACAATTTCCGGGTGGAAGACCCCGACGGTACCTGCTCGCCGACCGTGCAGAAAATCAGCGGACACGTGCGCACCGAAACCGGCGCCGGAATTGTCAATGTGGCGGTCGAACTGAAAGGCACACATCCCGTGCTGCCGCCGTTCACCAACTTCGCCCTGACCGACAATCAGGGCGCTTACGCGTTCGATGTGCCCGCCGGCTCCGCTTATTCGGTGACGCCGTTTCACGACATCAACCCGCTGAACGGGGTGTCCACCTTCGACTTGCTGTTGATCAACAAGCACGTGCTGGGCATTGACGCTATTCCCTCGCCCTACCGGTTTTTGGCCGCCGACGCCAACAAATCGAACTCGGTGACCACCTTCGACATCGTGGAGTTCCGCAAACTGATTCTCGGCATTTATCAGCAGTTGCCGGCCCTGCCGTCGTGGCGCTTTTTGCCGGCAGATCATGTGTTTTCAAACCCGCTAAACCCCTTTGCCGGTGGGTTTCCGGAAAAAATATTCTCCGATCCGCCGCCGCCCGACCTGAGTGC
The DNA here is from genome assembly GCA_016787285.1 of Saprospiraceae bacterium. Classification (GTDB taxonomy): domain Bacteria; phylum Bacteroidota; class Bacteroidia; order Chitinophagales; family Saprospiraceae; genus M3007. The sequence continues at coordinate 14,136 of JAEUUV010000040.1, forward strand.
GCTGAATTTCATCGGCTTTAAAATGGGCGACATCAACGGCAACGCCAACCCGGCCTTCGCCGGCGAGCAGCAAACCGACGACCGCAAAAGCCCCGTCCTGCATCTCGATGTGGACGACCGGCCGGTAATCGCCGGGGAAATTTGCACGATCCGGTTCCGCTCGGAAAAACCGGTGGCGGGTATACAGTTGACGTTGAATTTCCCGGGTCTTGAGGTACTGGAAGTGTTGCCGGACACGGGCTTTTCGGAGGAAAACTTCGCGGTGTTCAACACCGAAAATAACCTGACGATGAGTTGGGAGCGAGGTGGCGAAGCAGCCTTCGGGCTGCGCGTGCGGGCGCATGAGGCCGGGCGCTTGCGCGACATGCTCCGTTTGTCCAACCGGATTGCCCGCAGCGAGGCCTACTCCGAATCGCTCGAAATCAGTCAACTCGCCCTGCGTTTTGGCGCCGAAGAACCGGGGCAGGTTGCCGGTTTTGAATTATTCCAAAACCAACCCAATCCGTTCACGGAAACCACCCGTATTGGTTTTTATTTGCCGCAGGCAAAAACAGCCACGCTACGGGTGTGGGACGGCACCGGGCGCCTGCTGTGGGAAACTACGCGGGATTACCCGGCAGGACATCAGGCTGTGATTCTTGGCGGATTAGCCTCCGGCTCTGGCCTGCTGTACTACTCCGTCGAAACAGACACGGATCGGGCCGTGCGAAAGATGGTGCGGTGGTAGCGTGAGTATTGGGGTTTTTCGCCATGCGTAGGTCTTTTGGCCCACGGTATGCACACAAATTTTGCCTGAATTTCAGGTGCTAAGCCCCGAAGGGGCACAATCCTGCAAGGCAGGGTTCAGCCCTGCCTCCGATGGCCCACCATGTATAAGCCCTGAAAGGGCGTAATAGCGCATTCCGCGCATCCGATTACGCCCTTTCAGGGCTTTTAGCGTAGATCGGCCTTCTCACGCGGGGCCATGCCCCGCGTTGATCAATGCCGCCCCTTCGGGGCTAAATACCTGAAAGTCAGGCAAAATTTGTGTGCATACCGTGGGCCAAAAGACCTACGCACGGTGAAAGAAATTTCGGAAATACGGATGGAAGCACGGTATGGAAAATCCGGAACGGATGCAGAATGAATGTGATTTTTGACACCAAATATCAATCGCTACTTTCAAAGGGTACACATTTTTGTCGCCAAACAGCTGGCCTGGTGATATTCGCTCAAAAAGACCTCGGAGAGGTCAGATATTGGTAGGAAACAGGTTTTTAATTCAATTTTCGACCTCGGAGAGGTCGCATGTTATATCTAGTGACCGGCACCAATATTCGACCTCTCCGAGGTCGTGAAAATTCTTCGTGAGGGGATTTTTCTACCAATATTTGACCTCTCCGAGGTCTTTTTATCTGTTTTTTGAAGCAACTTTTTTTATTGAAAAAATGTGTACCC
>JAEUUV010000118.1 GCA_016787285.1 Saprospiraceae bacterium
TTGCGAGAATATCCGTGTCCGGCGTGGAGTTGTCGGCGAGGGTTACGTTTCCGCGCTCCCGACGAAGGATGCGGGAGAACAGGCCGATTTCCTGGCTAAACAGAAACTGGAAGAATAGTTTGGTGTACGACTTGTGGTACAGCAGGTTGTCGTAAAATTCCGGCGCCATTTTTTTCAACTTGGGCAGGTTGTTCCAGGGGATGGAGGGCATGTCGTGGTGTTCGTTGTGGAAGCCCACGTTCAGGTTGACAGGGTTCAACGGGCCGTAGTAACTGTACGTTTCCTGACTTTTGTCGAGCACGAGGTAGTGTTCCTGAATCCAGCGGGCGCCTAACGGATGCAGGCCGATAGAAAACATCAGGCTGAGGCCGAGGTAGACAAATGCACCCCAACCCATGAAGTACACGACGGCCACATCCACAGCAAGTTGCACCACGATGTTGAGGATCACCCAGCGGTCAAGCACGGCAACCTCCTTGCAGCGAATGACCCGAAGTCCCTGAAAAACCGGAAAAAACAACAGCCACATTGCCTTGCCGATGAAGTAGTTGTTGATCAGTTTGGCTTCCCAGCGGGAGGGCAGGTCGGCGTCGAGTTCATGGACGCCCTGAAAAGCGTGGTGTTTGATGTGGTAGTTTTTAAAGGAAATGGCTGAAGGCAGGAGGGTTGGCAGATTGGCAAAAATACCGGCGTAAATGTTCCACGAGCGGCGGCGGAAAATCAGGTGGTGCGCAGCCTCGTGGATGCACACGAACAAGGTGTGCGCCGGAAAAGCACCCACGAGCCAGGCCGCTGCTACGATGAGCCACCAGCTCTGGTCGCGCAGGAACCAAGCCATGACAAATTGAAACGCCACGCAGGCTACCGTGATCAGTGCGGTTGTCGGGTTTTTGGTGATGAGGCTGCGCACTTCGGGGTGCGCGGAAATAATTGCTTTGGTACGCAAACGGTGCGGCTCGGTACCGGTCACGTACGTGAAATCTTGCTGATAAGGCATGTCAGATATTTTTTTCGTAAAGTCTGTATTTGCGGTAAACCCGCCCGTTGATGTGTTCCAGCGCGCGGTTCATAGCGTCGTTGTTCTCCAGAATCCAGGAGGCTTCGCCGTGGATGATGCCCTTGCGTTTGGCAGTTTTAATGTTGCGTATGTAAAAGCACACGTCAATGCCGAGGCGGCGGTACTCTTTCAGGGTACCAAGCGCAATGATGCGCACGGTTTTGATCTTGCGCAGGCCCAGCAGTAATTTGAAAATGCCGAAGGGAAACAAGCGCCCGCGTTCGAGTTTGATCTGCGCTTCATTCACATTCGGTACCGTGAGCGAAACCCCGATGGTTTTGCCGTCTTTTTCGGCGAAATACACGAAATCGGGGTCAATAACCGGACGCATGTCCTTGGCAATCTGGTTGATCTCGTCGTCGGTCATAGGTACAAAACCGGTGTTTTCGGCCCATGACTCATTGTACACCGGCAGGAAGTTTTGAAGTTCCTGTTTGAACCGCTTCATGTCAATCTGCCGGATCGTGATGCCGCGTTTGGCTAATCGCGCCTCGAGGTCTTCGCCCATGGCAACGACTTTTTCCGGCATCTCATCAGTGGGCAGCAGGTAGCAGAGCAGGTCCACCTGTTTGGTGAAACCGTAATTTTCCAGCAAGCCGATGTAGTACGGCTTGTTGTAGGTCATCATGATCGTCGGTGGCTCGTCGAAGTTTTCCACCAACAGCCCGCAGGTTTCGTTGGTGGAAAAATTCGTCGGGCCGCAAACTTTGGGAATACCCTGTTTGCGCAGCCACGCAGCAGCAGCGTCGAGCAGGGCATTGGCCACGGCCTGATCGTTGATCACATCGAAAAAACCGAAAAAACCTTCCTGCCGTCCTGTGAACGCAATGTGGTTGCGGTTCAGGATGGCGGCGATGCGCCCCACGACGTTGCCGTCCTGCAACGCAAGGAAATACGCGGCGGTGGAGTGCCGGAAAAACGGCGACTTGGCCGGGTTCAGCAGTGCCTCCTGCTCCATGTAAAGCATAGGCACGTAGTTGGGATCCCCGGCGTAGAGATCGTGTGGAAAATCTATAAACCGGCGGATTTGGCGTTTGTCCCCGACGTTTACCTCGACGATTTCCGTCATACCGTGACCATGTCAACCTGGTGATCCAAAATGCCGAGTTTCTTGGCGTTCCGGTACAGAATATCCACCGCACGATCAATTTGTTCGATCGTGTGGGTAGCCATGAGCGAAAATCGGATGAGTGACTCTTCACTGGGTACTGCCGGCGACACCACAGGGTTGATAAACACGCCCTCGTTGAAGGCCCAGGTGGCCAAGGCGAATGTCTTCTGGTTGTCGCGCACGTACAGCGGAATGATCGGGGAGGCCGTGTGGCCGATTTCAAAGCCGAGGTCGCGGAAGCGTTCGATGGCGTAGTTGGTATTTTCCCAGAGCCGGTCAATGCGTTCGGGTTCCTGCTTGATGATTTCCAGGGCGGCGAGCACGCTGGCGGCAGAGGCGGGTGTCATGCTGGCGCTGAAAATGAGCGAGCGCGAAGTATGCTTCAGGAATTCGATGACGGAATGGGACGAAGCGATAAACCCGCCGAGCGACGCCAGCGATTTGCTGAACGTGCCGATCTGAATATCCACGGCGTCGTTCATTCCGTAGTGCGAGCCGGTACCGATGCCTAATTCGCCGATGACGCCGATGGAGTGCGCGTCGTCGCACACCACGACACCGTTGTGGCGTTTGGCCACCTCGACGATCTCCGGCAACGGGGCAAGATCGCCTTCCATGCTGAAAATACCGTCTACGACGATGAATTTGAGCACATCTGCCGGGAGCCTGGAGGCCAGGCGTTCGAGGTCTTCCATATCGTTGTGGCCGAACTTCTGGATTTTTCCGAAGGTCAGGCGGGAGGCGTCAATGATGGAAGCGTGTACGCGTTCGTCAATCAGGACGTAATCGTGGCGACTGACCAGAGGGGCCAAGGCGCCAAGATTGGCCTGGAACCCGGTGCTGTACAGGATAACGGCTTCGCGCTGGAGGTATTCGGCAAGCGCTTCTTCCAGTTCGATGTGAATCTTCAGGGTGCCGTTCAGGAAGCGGGAGCCTGCGCATCCGGTGCCGTAGCGGTCGGTAGCGGCTTTGGCGGCCTCTTTGATTTTGGGATGGTTGGTCAGCCCGAGATACGAGTTGGAACCGAACATCAGCACCGGTTTCCCGTCAATGAGCACTTCCGTGTCCTGCTCCGACTGGATGACCCGGAAGTAAGGATACACACCTGCCTTGCGAGCTTTTTCCGGTTCGGTGTAGCTGTCGGTGCGCGCGAGTAGATTTTTATTCATCCCGGTAATTTTTTTCGTTGAGTTAGGAAGATAGCGCCCCCCGGGGCGCGTGTGTGCGTTCTACTTTTTAAATCGAAAAGTCGTGTTGAAAACATAATCCCAAAGCGGGTTGCTTACCCCGAAGCCCCGTTCAGGCTGCTGGTAGTGGTGTAACATGTGATGCTGTTTGATGCGCTGCCACAGCGGATTTTTCCAGTTCAGGTGGTGCATGGAATAGTGCATCATGTCGTAGCAGAGATACCCGATGAGGAATCCGGCATAAAACGGGAAGACGGCCGGTTTGCCTAACAAAAGGTAGAAAATGACATAAAACAGCGTAGCAAGGGGAATACTTATCGCGGGTGGCAGTACGAGCCGCAAGCGGTCATTGGGATAGTCGTGATGTACGCCGTGAAAAATGAAATGCAGCCGAGCGCCAATCCGTCCCGGGGGTGTCCAGTGGAACAGAAATCGGTGCAAGACGTATTCCACGAATGTCCAGCAAAACAACCCGCCCAAAAACAACCCGGCCGATACCCATTTGGCTGGGGCGAACCACAGGCAAGTGCCGACTATCGGCAGGTAGAGCACCAAAGGAATCGTGAAGTGTACCTTGGAAAGCACTTCCTGCCAGTCATGCTCAAACATCCGCGAGGATTCCTGACTATTGGACACGAAAGTCTTTTTGATACTGGTATCAGACATATTTTATTTTAAAGGTTAGAATTGCCTGTTCTGTTTCTCGTCCCATTCATCCAGCAAACGCTTGATGCCGTCGGCGAGGTAATTTTGAAAAAGGGCGATTTTATCCAAATCGCCATTAAACTTTTGTTCTTCCCATTCCTCTAATGAGCCGTTTGTTTCACTCAAAAGGGGGTATTGAGGCACACGATGCTTGCCCGGTGCTTGATTAAGAGTAGTTGTCGTTTTGAATTCGGTATTCCGTTCCTCCAGCACATCATTCAGTACTTCGTGGAACGTGGTGGTTCGCCGCAACCTGTTTTTCAGGTTGTTCATCCAGCCGTTTGCGCTAATTCTGAAATACCTCCGGCGACGGCCGCTCAGTGTCATATCATCTATCAGCCCTTCACCTTTCAGGGTGGCCAAGGCATTGCTAACCGTACTTTTACTGGCTTGCAAAAATGCCTGAATAGAGAAAAAGTCACTCTGCGCGGGAGTGCTCACCAACAGGTAAGCGAATACCCGGCCTGTCACGGGAGCGAATCCATACCGCTCGAAAAACGCGCCTATTCGTTCAACTTTTGTGCGAATGCGCTCCCCTTTGTCCACGTCGGCCATTACCATGGTACCTGGAATTTGGCTGCAAATGTACGGCGCTTGTTTTGGTTCTGGTATGGCCGAACCAAATTTACAGTTTTCTGACTTTTATCGGTTGTACGGGAGCCGGGCCGCTATGGAGCGGCCAAGCGTGAGCTCGTCGGCGTATTCCAGATCGCCCCCAAACGACACGCCCCGGGCGATTACACTGACCTGTACGCCCAGGGGCTGCAATTTTTTGGACAAGTAGTACACGGTGGTTTCGCCTTCGATGGTGGGACTGATCGCCATTACCACTTCCCTGACGGTGCCTTCCTGCAAGCGTAGCATCAGGGAATCTATGTTCAAATCGGCCGGACCAATGCCCTCAATCGGCGAAATAATACCGCCCAGTAAATGGTAAAGCCCCCGATACTGCCCGGTGTCTTCAATGGCCATCAAATCGCGCACACTTTCCACTACACAAACGATGGAACGGTCGCGACGGGCATCGGCGCAAATTTGACAAACCTCTTCATCCGAAAGATTATGACAAATACGGCACTCACGAAGCCCCTCGCGCATGGCGACAAGTGCAGCGGTAAATTGCTCGGTCACACTCTTGTCCTGTTTCAGCAAGTGCAATACCAACCGCAACGCCGTCTTGCGCCCGATGCCCGGCAGGGTCGCAAAAGATTCGACTGCTTTTTCGATAAGTTTGGAGGAAAAGGTCATGCAGGGGCAAAGGTACGGCACGCCTCGCGGCCATTTACCTGTACTGCTATCCGCTTTTTTTATCCGGCCAACAGGAAATAAAAAAGCGGCGGCAGGCCTTTACAGGTTGCTGCCGCCGCATGGAAAACTACCCTGTCATGTCATTTCTTGTTGATTGGTTGATTGGTTGATTGGTTGATTGGTTGATTGGTTGATTGGTTGATTGGTTGATTGGTTGATTGGTTGATTGGTTGATTGGTTGATTGGTTGAGCAGAAAAAAATATCTGTCAATTCATTCTTCACCAGTCAACCAATCAACCAGTAAACCAGTCAACCAGTCAACCAATTGGTACCGATAGCACCGGAATATCCGAGTGGTTGGCGGTGTCTTCCGTCAGACTGCCGAAAAGCAGGTGCGAAAGCCCTTGCCGCTGGTGAGTGCCCATGGCAATCAGGTCCGCATTGCGTTCGCGGGCAAACTGAAGAATACTGATCTCCTCGTTGAAGGTGTTGCCGCTCACAAAGTGAGTGGTTTTTTTCAGCCCGGCCGCTTCGGAAAACTTGTGGATGGCCGCCTCAATCTCCGCGTTAGCATCCAGTCCGGAAGGATTGTTGAGGTACAAGACCAGCACTTCGAAGTGAAAGTGTTTTTGCCATTCCGCCACCGCCGAAAAAACGACTGCCTGATCCTTGCGCAAGGTGGTAGGCAAAACCACGACCTTGGGATTAAACTCGCCGGATTTTTCCGGCACAGCCAGCACCGGACAAGGTGCCGTTCGGATAACTTTTTCTGTGTTGGATCCCACGAAAAACTCCGTAGCGCCGGTGGCGCCCTTGGTGCCCATAACGACCAGATCGGCGCGGTCTTCCTGAGCAATCCGCTTCACCGTTGAGTACAAAAACCCTTCTTCTACCACCGTTTCAATTTTCAAATCGCCGTAGCTGCCACTCTCGGTCAGTTCCTTCTTCAAGTTGAAGAGCGCCTCGGCGGCATTTTCGTAATACTCGGTCATGTCGTAAGCCTCCGGAACGTAGTAGTCCGGCAGCGGAGGAGCGTATGCAACAGCGGTATTGGTGTGCAGAACTTCCACGCTACCTTTCACTTTTTGAGCTATGGTTGCAGCCACCCCCAATGCATGTTTGGAGTTGGAAGAAAAGTCGGTTGGAACTAATATCTTTTTCATAGAACAGGTAGTTTGATGCAGCAAAACTACCCAAGGCTAACGGGGCCGACAGATGACCGGAATCAGACAGGCCGGTGAGTGTAGTCAGACAAGCCCGAAAAATACGGATACCGGACATCGGTGAGCGCAAGCCCATGCGGCGGCACGCTCAGGCTTTTGGACAATGGGCGCTGTTCTTCCAAAGCCGTGCGAATATTTTCCAGCGACAGTTGTCCCTGACCTGCCAGTACGGACGCCCCCACCAGGAGCCGAACCATACCGCGCAAAAACCGGTTGGCCGACACCTGGAACACCAGCATGGCCTGTTCGGGCCGGTATTCCCAGCGGGCATGGGTAAGTTGACAGCGGTAATGATCCACCCCGCTGTCTGTTTTACAAAACGGGAAAAATGCCTCGAATTGCGGCAACAGCGCAGCCACATCGTGCATGACTGACGGGTTCAGTCGCGTGCCCTGCGGGTAGAACCAGGCCGTCTCGACGGCAAAGGGGTCTTTGCGCAGCGTAATGTGGTACTCGTAACTGCGCTCCACCGCATCGTACCGGGCATGCGCTTCCGGCGCCATGGCTTCCACGCCGGATACTGCCACGTCGTCGGGCAGAAGGCTGTTCAGCCCGTTCAAAAAAGTTTTAGGCAGCTCGCCCTGTATGTCCAGATGCGCCACGTAATACCGGGCATGCACGCCGGCATCGGTACGCCCGCAGCCGACGACCTCCACCCGCTCCCGCAGGATGGTGGCAAGAGCGGTTTCGAGGGTTTCCTGCACGCTCGGGGCATTGGGTTGCCGCTGCCAGCCGGCATACCGGGTGCCGCGATAAGCCAATGTGAGAAAGTACCGCATTACTCTTTTACCACCGGAATGCGCTCCTTGTTCGGCACGGGCATGGACATCCGCTGGCTGGGCGACACTTGGTATTCCTGGCCTTGCGGGGAACGGTTTTTCAGGTTGGGCATCTGTCGGTTCGGGGTGTACGGGCCGGGAGCCATTCCCTGTGGCAGCGATGTGCCGGGCCCAACCTTGGGCATGCCGAACTCCAGGCCCAATTGCCGGCGCACATCGGGCGGCAAGGCGTCCTTATGCACGGTAAATGCAATGGTGTTCATGCGCATGTACGCGTCCGACACATACACATAGCCTTTGCGGTCGGACACTTCGCCCCAGGAATTTTTAACGGCATAGTAAAGACCGCCCTGCGTTTCGTTCAGGATGCCCGTGATGTGCATCAGGTGGTCGTCCTGGGTTTCGAGGCGGTCGAAGGCCTGCTGACGCTGATCCTGGGTGACCAATTTTTCCGGTTCCCAGTACTGGAACGTGCCGGCAATCTGCTCTTTGGACTTGGTCGCCCAGTCGGTTTCAGGCGCTACAGCCAGGCCATTTCGGGCGGAAAAACCCGGGTTGCTCACGTCGGCATCCCATTCCACCGAGTAGCCTTTTTGCAGGGAAAAATTCAGGCTGCGCATCAGGTCGTTGAGCGGCAGGTTGTAATACCGGCCGTTGGCAAAATTGTCGGGCAGTTCCAGCACGAATTCGCTCCAAAACGGGTGGTGCGAGAACGACGTGATGGTGATATAGTCGTCGGGATTGAGGCCCAGATACTCCCGAAACGAGGCGGGCGTGAACTGGATATCCTTGTACACAAACGTGACAGGTACCGGCCCGAATTCGGCATCCAGCGCCGCATCAATTTTGCCGAGCCAGCCGGCCTGAAGTTCGCCGCGTTTGGCCTGTGCGACAAAGGTATCGCACAGGGTCAGGAGGGTTTGTTCGATCTGTTTGTGGTTGTACGGTCTGGACGGGTCTTTCCGTCCGGGGTACACACTTTCCGGCACGATGCCGAATTTGCGCACGGCATTCAGTTTGTCGTGTGCCAGTCCGCCCTCTCCGAGTTCGTCTTTGCCGAGGCGGCGCACGTAGTTTTCGCACTTGTCGCGGTAGGTATGGCGCACGGAAAACATTTCGGACAGGTTATGCTCGCCCTTGCCCATGCGCAGCAGTTCGCTTTCGAGGAAGGAGGTGGTGGAAAAACTCCAGCAGGTGCCGGTTTTTTCCTGGTTTTTGACCGGTGTAGCGGCCAGTATTTTTACTTCGCTGAAGGTGTACGGTTCGGGTTTTTGGGCGCTCAGGCCCAGTACGAGCAGGGCGCCAAGTACGGGAAGCAGTAGTTTTTTCATGTTTGAGCAGTGTTTATTCTACCTGAAATTGATATAATCGTTCGGGTTCACAGCGCGCCCCCGGTACCAAAGTTCGAAGTGCAGGTGCGGGCCGGAGGTGTTTTCGCCGGTGTTGCCGATGATGGCGATGGCTTCGCCGGCCTTGACGGCGCTGGCGGCTTTTTTCAGCAACACGGAGTTGTGTTTGTACATCGTGACCACATTGTTCGGGTGTTGAATGGCAATGCTGTACCCGGTCTCGACGGTGTAGCCGGCGGATATCACGACCCCGTCGGCAGCGGCTTTGACGGCAGTATTTTTCGGGGCTGCCACATCCACACCGAGGTGGTCTTTCTGAAGATCAAACGGCGACATGATTTCGCCGGAGACAGGCGGCATAAAAAACAGCTGTTCCAGCGGTTGTTCCCGAGAAAGTACCGGATTTAATCCGGCAGTAGCATCTGTGCTGTTTGCACCCGAAAAGGTACCGTTATCCACGGCATTGCGCAATTCCTCGTCGGCGGCGATGCGCTCCACTTTTGCTGTCGACGCGGCAGTGTCCTGTTTGGTGGAGGATTCGCTTTTTTTCTTCGTGGCTTCCGCGCTGAAATCCTGCAGGTCGCCGGCCAGAATTTTTCGGAAATTCTCGTTGTAGGCGCGATGCGCCTGAATCTCGTCCTCCAGCTCGGCCACCTTGCCGGTCAACAGAGCAATTTCGCCGTCGCGCTGGAAATCACCGTAACCTGGAATATAGCGTTTCAGCGGGGTGTACACGATCAGGAGCGTCATCAGGATAGCCGTCCCGACAACAAGCGAACTCAGAAAAACGTACACGCTGAGTGGCGACAGCGAAAGGGAGGTCACCTCTTCGAACGTTTCGTCGTTCATAATGACCAGCCTGTACTTGTCGCGCAGTTTTTCCAGCAGCCCGCGGTCGTCGCCGCCGCTTCGCCGAAAAAAACCTACTGCCCTTTTCGCCAGCGCTAAATATTTTTGCATACCTGTAAAGTTTTGTCCGGTTTTTTTGCTGGGGCGTTCAATCTGGTACCGACTTTGCCGTAGCCCGTTTTTTTTAAAACCCGGCAAAGTTCGCTCAAAATGCGTTCCTTCTTGCGGAAATATCATAATGCCTGCCGGCATTTTTTTATTGTACCTGCCCGGACAACCGTTTGACCGCGAAAAGCGCCATAGATTACCGTTCAAGTCGGGCGTTGCCGCCCGCCAATTTTTTGTCGCATGAGAAATACAAAAACCATAACAGCAAGCCTGCTGACAGTGTTGCTGCTTGCCGCCGGTTGCGTAGCCACCAAGAAAAAAAACGAACAGGCCGGCTGGCTCAAACGCAACTACCACAACCTGACCTCCAAGTATAACTACTGGTTCAACGCCGACGAACTGCTTGACCTGACCATCGCCGGGCTGGAGAAACAGCACGTGGACAACTACGGCCAACTGCTCGAACTTTACCCGTACACCGTGCCGAACCCGCAAGGCGCCCTGGGCGACCTCGACAACGTGATCAAAAAGTCGTCCATGGCTATTTCGCTGCACCGCGTCAGCGATTTCACCGACGACTGCTACACCATGATCGGGCAGGCGCAGTTCCTCAAACGCGACTTCGAGACCGCCGAATCCACCTTCCAGTACATCCGGGAAGAACACAACCCCAACAAGAAGACCAAGTCACAGATTGCCAAACAGAAAAAGGAGGACGAGAAGAAGAAAAAGAAAAAGCCGGTCAAAAAGAAGAAGAAAAAGTCCGCACCCAAGAAAAAAAGCACCAAGCCGGGCGATAAAGCAGGCACTACCGACAAGCCCGCCGAAAAACCTGCCGAAAAACCCAAGGTGGATGCTCCGCCGGTTCAGCGCTACAACCCCTATGAAAAAACCCTCCAGCGCACGGCAGCCTATCCGCTGGCGATGGTGTGGTACGGCCGAACCCTGATCGAACGGGAAAAATATGACGAGGCCGACTTCCTGCTGCGCGACCTCGAGCAAGACGCCTACTTCCCCGAAGATGTGCGCAAAGACTTGTACATGGCCCAGGCATACCTCTGGATCAAACAAAAACGCTTCGAAAAAGCCATTCCGCCGCTGGAACAGGCCGTCCGATTCGCCACCAAAAAACGCGAACGCGCCCGCTTAGCCTACATTCTGGGCCAGTTGAACGACCGCGCCGGCCAATACGACCGCGCCTACGACGCCCTCGAAACCGTGCTGAACAGCAACCCGCCATACGAGATGGAGTTCAACGCCCGCCTGCGCCAGATTCAGGCCGGCTGGGCACACGGCAAAATCAACAGCGAGGATGCCAACAAGTCGCTGGAGCGCATGAGCAAGGACGAGAAAAACACCGAGTACCGCGACCAGATTTACTACGTCATGGCCACTATTGCGCTCAAGGGCGGCAAACGCGAAGACGCCATTGCGCTGCTGCACAAAGCAGTGGCCGCAAGCAAGGGCAACAACAACCTGCGTGGCGAAGCCTACCTGCTGCTGGCCGACCTGTACTTCGAGGGCGAAGACTTCGTGTCGGCCAAAAAATACTACGACAGCACCCTCACCGTGCTGCCCGCCGCCGACGAGCGTTTCCCCCGGGCGCGCCGCTACGCCGACAACCTGACGGAAATAGCCCGCCTCATCACCACCATTGCCAACAACGACAGCATCGTGCGCGTCTTTTACATGAGTCCGGACGAACGCAAGGAGTTGGCCAAAAAAATTCAGAAACAACGCGAGGAAGACGCCCAAAAAGCCGCCGCCGCCGCTGCCCCTGCCGCCAGCGGCCCTGCGGCGGCGCCGCCGCCGCGGGCCGGACAAGGCGCCTCCGCCTTTTATTTCTACAACGACGCTTTCCTGAAAAAAGGCCGGAAGGATTTTTCCAGAACCTGGAGCGACCGCAAACTGGAAGATAACTGGCGGCGTAGCAACCGCCCGCAAACCGGCCCTCAAGGCGATGTGGCCGCCGCCGACAGCCTGCAAAATGCAACTGCGAACGAAGCCGACCTGACTGACCTGTTCAAAGGTATCCCCCAGAGCGAGGAAGAACTTACGGTGCTGCACGCCTCCACCTACGAGGCCATGTACCACCTCGGGGTGCTGTTCCGCGACAAATTAGAAAACAACACCCGCTGCTCCGGTACGCTTGAGGACTTGCTGAAACGCTACCCGGATATTGACAAGTTTGAAAAAGAGTCCTGGTACTACTGCTACCTCGCATTCAACGACCTCGGCAACCAGCCCAAGGCGAAATACTACTTCGACAAACTGGTGGAAAAATACCCCACCAGCAACTTCGCCCGGGTACTGACGGACCCCAACTTCCTGGCATCCAACAAGGAACGCGAACGCGAACTCAACCAGTACTACGAGCAAACGTACTCCTATTTCACCTCCGGCAACTACAAGGCCGCCTTCGAGCGCTGCACGGAAGCCCCGCAAAAATTTGGCGCCACCAACCCGCTCGTGGCCAAATTCGCCCTGCTGAGCGCACTATGCACCGGCAACCTGCAGGGGCAGACGGCCTATTGCCAGGCGCTCAAGGAGGTCATTGCCCGGCACCCCGAAAGTGCCGAGGCGACACGCGCCAAGGAAATCGCCCGCCTCTTGTCCTGCGAAGGCTTCGAGGTGGCCGACGCCAAAAACGCTGCCGGAACCTCCGGTGCACCGCCGACGATTGACGAGGCGTTCAGCCTCGACGACGACAAACTGCACTACTTCCTCGTGGCTATTTCCGGCGACGTACGCCTCGACGATATCAAGATCGCCGTGTCGGACTATAACCGCGAAAAGCACAAACTGGAGCAACTGCGGATATCCAACATTTTCCTCGGAACCGACACCGATACGCCGATCCTTGTGATTCGAAAATTCGACAACAAGACACAGGCCATGCGCTACTTCGAGGAAGTGCGAAACGAAAAGGACTTCCTCGGCGAAACGGCGAAAAAAACCTACAACAAGGAGTTCTTTGCCATCACACAGGAAAACTACCGCCGCATTCTCAAGAACAAGACACTGGACGGCTACCGGGAGTTTTTCTCGGAGAATTATTTGCAGAAGTAGCAGGGTGAATTTCCCGAAACGTATCACCTACCTTTACCGTGATTTAACTACTCGTTGTCATGGTAAAAAAACTACTCGTACTCGCTGGATTTACCCTCACAAGCCTGACGGCTGAACTGCATGCGCAGCAATCCGTCGCCCGGCAATGGAACGAAGTACTGCTGGAAAATATCCGGGGCGACCTGGCCCGCCCGCCCGTTCAGGCCCGCAACCTGTTTCACACGGCCATCGCGCTGTACGATGCCTGGGCGGCTTACGACACGGTCGCGCAGACGTACCTGCTGGGGAAAACTGTAGGCAACTACACCTGCCCTTTTGTCGGCATACCCAAACCTGCCGATGTGCAGGCAGCCCGGGAAGAAGCGATGAGTTTTGCTGCTTACCGGGTGCTCCTGGCCCGTTTTTCCAATTCGCCCAAAGCATTCGAGGCAATCAACCGGGCCAGGGACCTGATGACGGCGCTCGGGTATAATTTCAACAACTCCTCCACCTTTTACCAAGGCGGGTCACCGGCGGCCTTGGGCAATTACATCGGCCAGTGCATCCTCCAGATGGGTCTGCAGGATGGCGCCGGAGAATCGTACAACTACGGCAACCTGTACTACCAACCGGCCAATCCGGCAGTATCGGTAACCCTTGCCGGCCTGAGCAATGTGTTCAATCCCAACCGCTGGCAGCCGCTTGTGATTCCCGGCGCCGTGGATCAGAACGGGAACCCGGTGAACGCCACCCAGGTATTTATCGGGCCGGAATGGGGCAATGTGCAACCGTTTTCGATGAAAGCAAGCGACCGCAAGGTGTACCAGCGCGGCGGAAACAATTACCTCGTGTACCACGATCCCGGGCCGATGCCGTTTCTGGATGTGATGAACGGCGACAGTACCACCGACGAGTTTGTCTGGAATTTCTCCCTGACCGGCGTGTGGGCATCCCACCTCGATCCCGACGACGGCGTGATCTGGGATATTTCGCCGCGCGCCATCGGCAATGTGCTGGAGTATCCGAAAACCCTGGCCGAGTACCACGATTTTTATGATTTCGCCAACGGCGGTGACACGGGAATCGGGCGCGATACCAACCCCCGCACCGGGCAACCTTACCAGCCGCAACTGGTTCCGCGCGGCGATTACACCCGAGTGCTTTCCCAGTTTTGGGCCGACGGCCCCAATTCGGAAACCCCGCCGGGCCACTGGTTCACGATCCTGAACCACGTCAGCGACGACCCGAATTTTGTCAAACGCTACAACGGCAAAGGCCCTGTCCTCGGCGATCTGGAGTGGGATGTCAAATCCTACCTCGCGCTCGGCGGCGCCGTGCACGATGCCGCCATTGCCGCCTGGGGTATCAAAGGCTGGTACGACGGCATACGCCCCATCACGGCCATCCGCTACATCGCCAAATTGGGCCAGAGTTCCGATCCCATGCTGCCGCGGTATCACCCGGCGGGCATCAAATTGGTGCCGGGCCTGATCGAACAAATTGCCGTCGGCGACCCCTTGGCCGGCGCCAACAACGTGCATGTGGGCAAAATAAAACTGAAGGCCTGGCGCGGCTTCAATTTCATCGCGGATCCGCAGACGGACTATGCCGGCGTGGACTGGATTTTGTCCGACCACTGGACGCCCTACCAGCGCAAAGGGTTTGTGACGCCGCCTTTTGCCGGCTATATTTCCGGGCACTCCACCTATTCCCGGGCTGCCGCCGAAACGCTGACGCGCCTCACCGGCGACCCCTACTTTCCCGGAGGTTTGGGCGAGTTTCACGTATCGGCCAACAGCGGCTACCTCATCATCGAGCAAGGGCCAAGCGTGGATGTGACCCTGCAATGGGCCACCTACCGCGATGCCTCCGACCAGTGCAGCCTTTCTCGGATTTGGGGCAGCATCCACCCGCCTTTCGACGACATTCCGGGGCGCATGATCGGCGATAAAATCGGCAACAAGGCCTTCGAACTGGCAACAACCTATTTTTATAAAGACGAAGACCAGGATGGCGCGTACAGCTACGAAGACTGCGACGACCACGACCCGAACATTCATCCCGGCGCCGCCGAAATCTGCGACGGCCTCGACAACAACTGCAACGGCCTGACGGACGAATCGCCTGTGTTCACCTACTACCTCGACAGCGACGGCGACGGGTACGGCGATTCGGCAGCGGCGCTGGATACCTGCCTGAGCAACCCGCCCGCCGGTTATGTGGCCAACAACCTCGACTGCGATGATCTGGCCGCAGGCCTGAATCCCGATGCCGCCGAAATCTGCGACGGGTTGGACAACGACTGCAATGGCCTGACCGATGACCTGCCCATCTTCACTTATTACCTCGACAGCGACGGCGACGGGTACGGCGATTCCGCGGCAACGCTGGATACCTGCCTGAGCAACCCGCCCGCCGGGTATGTGACCAACAGCCTGGACTGCAATGATCTGGCCGCGGGCCTCAACCCCGGCGCCGCCGAAATCTGCGACGGGTTGGACAACGACTGCAACGGCCTGACCGACGACCTGCCCATCTTCACCTATTACCTCGACAGCGACGGCGACGGGTACGGCGATTCGGCAGCAACGCTGGACACCTGCCTGAGCACAGCACCTGCGGGTTATGTGACGAACAGCCTTGACTGCAATGATCTGGCCGCAGGACTCAACCCCGGCGTCGCCGAAATCTGCGATGGCCTGGACAACGACTGCAACGGCCTGACCGATGACCTGCCCATCTTCACCTATTACCTCGACAGCGACGGCGACGGGTACGGCGATTCGGCAGCAACGCTGGACACCTGCCTGAGCACCGCACCTGCGGGTTATGTGACCAACAACCTCGACTGCGACGATCTGGCCGCAGGACTCAACCCCGGCGCCGCTGAAATCTGCGACGGCCTGGACAATGACTGCAACGGCCTGACCGATGACCTGCCCATCTTCACCTATTACCTCGACAACGACGGCGACGGGTACGGCGATTCGGCAGCAACGCTGGACACCTGCCTGAGCACCGCACCTGCGGGTTATGTGACGAACAGCCTCGACTGCAATGATCTGGCCGCAGGCCTCAACCCCGGCGTCGCCGAAATCTGCGACGGACTGGACAACGACTGCAACGGCCTGACCGATGACCTGCCCATCTTCACCTATTACCTCGACAGCGACGGCGACGGATTTGGCGCCCTGACCGGCACCCTGGATACCTGCCTGAGCCCAGCACCTGCCGGCTATGCGACCAACGGTCTGGACTGCAACGACAGCGACCCGGCGATTAACCCGGATGCGCTCGAAATCGTGGACGGCATTGACAACAACTGCAACGGCATCATTGACGGCGACGTGAGCACGGCGGAAGTGTTTTCACACACCAATTTGTTCCCGAACCCGACCGCCAGCCAACTGACGATTCAGCACCCGGCAGGCGAATTGCTCGAATTGGAAATGACGGAGATGAGCGGCAAAATTGTACTGCGCCGGCGGCTGGAATTTACTACCGAACGTATCAATCTGGACATTTCCACGGCGCTGCCGGGCATGTACCTGCTGACACTGCGCCATGCGAAGAGCGGGCAGGCGATGCAGGTGAAGGTGGTGAAGGTGGGGGGATAAGCGCCGGTTGGTTGTTACTCAATTTTGACGACTTTTCCGCTTCGCTGTGACGTCAAGTACTCGTAGTTGGCGTCGCGCTCCCACAATAGGCCATCGCGGCTGGTTTGCACGAATTCCACCCGGTTGTCGGCGTCGTAGGCGTAGCGGTGGATGAACTGGTCTATCGAGTCTTTTTGGTACCACACACCCGGTTCACCTTGCCGCTGACGAGGTCGTAGTCGCACTCCGGCCTCGCCTGCGGAAAATCTCCAGCATGCCGCCTAATCCACCAGCATTGCCGCCCGATCCAATTGTTGTTGTACAATGCCCTCGGGCAATTCGCGGAACTCGTATTGCTGGTTGCGCAGGCGCGGCTCGAATCCAGCTTCCCGAATGGCCCGCTGGATGCCGTCGGCGGTGAAGCGGAAGCGCGCGCCGGCGGCCGACACCACATTTTCCTCGATCATGATGCTGCCGAAATCATTGGCGCCGGCATGCAGGCACACCTGTGCCACCTGTTTGCCCACCGTGAGCCACGACGCCTGAATATTCACCACATTGGGCAGCATGATGCGGCTCATGGCGATCATGCGCACGTATTCATCGCCGGTGACGGCGTTGCGGGCGCGTTTGATTTTCTTGAGGATCGTGTCCTCGTCCTGAAACGGCCAGGGGATGAATGCCAGAAAACCTTTGGCGTCGGCGGGTTTTTCGGACTGCACCTGCCGGAGGGCGGCAAAGTGTTCCATGCGCTCCAGATTGGTTTCAATATGGCCGAACATCATGGTGGCCGAGGTGGTGAGCCGCAGTTTGTGTGCGGCGCGCATCACGTCGAGCCATTCTGCACCGCCGCATTTGCCCTTGGAAATGAGGCGTCGCACGCGGTCGTCGAGGATTTCGGCGCCGGCGCCCGGCAGGGAGTCGAGGCCGGCGGCTTTCAATTCCCGCAGCACATCGTAGTGCGACATACCTTCCAGTTTGCTAATGTGCGCAATCTCCGGCGGGCCCAGCGCGTGCAATTTCAGATTGGGGTACAGTTCCTTGAGTTGGCGGAACAGGTCGGCATAAAACTGTAAGCCCAGATCGGGGTGGTGGCCGCCCTGCAGGAGCAGTTGCTCGCCGCCGTAGGCAAATGTCTCTTCAATTTTCTGCTTGTACTCCTCTATGGTGGTGATGTACGATTCCTGGTGGCCGGGCCGCCGGTAAAAATTGCAGAACTTGCAATTGGCGATGCACACGTTCGTGGTGTTCGAGTTTCGGTCAATAATCCAGGTGACGGTATTGCCAGGGACGTGGTGCCGGCGCATTTGGTTGCCGACGAACATGAGGTCGGCGGTAGCGGCTTTTTCAAACAAAAACACCCCCTCTTCGGGCGTGAGCCATTCGAGGCGGAGGGCGCGGTGGAGCAGATCGTGGACGTGATGCATATCTTAATCTTGGGCGGAAAGGGAAAGGGTAACAAAGATAAGGCAATGATGTTGGAACGCCTGGAACGGAAATGCTTTTGCCGCGGCTCATTTCCTGAAAAGCCTTTGCGTTAACGAGACGTTAAAAAAACGCTCCTGCATAACCCTATTTAAGTTGCTTAAAATCAATTATTTGCACTTATTTTTTGTTTTCATTGGTACAGAATTTAGTGCAATAAATTTCTTCTCTTTCCTCGTTTTTTCTGCCAAATTTCTACGCTGCCGAGGCATCTCCCCCTCCTTCTGGCGCCACTGCATTAAAGCCTTTCCCAGCGATTTTCTTCGCCGTTTGATGGTTGTTGGCAACATATCGCCGCAGCAAATCGGCCAACCCTTACGTATGTTTTTCCAACACCTGCCTTAACAAAAGTCGCAAGATTCATTTTTGATTAAAACAAAATGTTTTTAAAAACAAAACGCCAAGGTATATTTGCCGTTGTCTTGAAAAAAGAACCGATTACTCATGAAGTCAACCGACATAGTCCAACTTTGCATACGGCTCAGGCTGATATTACTTGCCAAGAGTAGTAGCCACCTCATTGAGACCCAAAAGGTTGACGAG
>JAEUUV010000064.1 GCA_016787285.1 Saprospiraceae bacterium
TGCTGGATACCGTCAAGGAATCGGGCCGGATGATGCGGCAGAAGTGGGGCGAGTCGTTGTCGGCTACGGCAAGTTTCGGTTTTTTCAACTTCCTGGGTATTTTAGCCAGCATCGGAATCGGATTCGCACTGGCTGCATATATCAACGTGACTCTCGGCATCGCGGTCGGCGTGCTGCTGGCCTTGGCAGTGAGTACGATTTCTTCGGCAGCTGGCTCGGTATTCGTGGCTGCGGTATATAACCACGTCACCGGACGACCGACCGGCCATTTCGACGGGGTTGCTCTGGATAGCGTGTTTATTCCAAAATAAAAAACCTCTGTCTCATCCGTGTAAATCCGTGTTCTATCCTGCTGTTTTGGGGTGACAGGACACAGATGAGGCACGGATTTACAGAGAAAAGCGCGAGCATATTGGTCCGATCCCATATGCTCGCGCTCGTGTTTTCATAGCAGACTTCGCCTCAAAGACGCTGAACTTTCGAGGCCTTGCCTGTAGCGCCGTTACCGCCGGGCTTGCACTTCGACAGGTCGCACTTCGACGGATCGCACTTGGATAAATCACACTTCGACAGGTCGCATTTGGAAAGATCGCATTTTGTCGGGTCGCAATTGACTTTGGACGTCGGCGCCTCCTGCACATTGGATACCAGGACGCCTTTTCCCTGCACGGATGAGGCCTGAGCCGACTGCCCGGCGCAGGATTTCGTAGCGGAAGATGCCGGCGCCACAGCAGCCGAAGCGCCGGAAGGAGACGACGCGACACAGGCTTTTTTGCCCTCAGGATTGGATTTGCAGCACGGAGTTTGGCCATACAAATTGCCACCAAAGCAGCAGCCAAGAACAACGAGGGCGGAGATCATCAGGAAATGTTTCATCGAAATAAATAGAATTAAAGGTTGCACCCGGATCCGCCGGGCTGGCGAGTCGGTCGCTTCTGTTCTCGGCGACTGACGGGACAAAGGTGGGGGTGGAAGCAGGCACAGGCTTGTTTTGCGGATGTCAGGTACTTGTTACACACCTGTTAAACGTCTTTATGCTCTCCAAAAAAGCCGGTTTTTTGTGGCCGTTAAGGAATCGGACATGAAAATAAACCACATCGCCTGGCTTATTGGCGCTTCGGCACTGGGAATTCTGGGTCTTCTTGTTTTTCAGGTTTTGTGGATGCAACACTCCCGCAAACTGCTGGAAGAACAATTCAACAACCGGGTCAATATGGCGCTCTGCTCCACGGTGGAGCGGCTCGCTTCCGACCCGGCCTGCTCCGATGGCCTTCGCGCCTGTTGCCGGGAAGGCGCCGACCCGGAGGCTTGCAGCACCAACTTCGAAACGTTGTTGCAAAAACCGGAAATGGAATCCACTCTTGTCGAGGCCCTGCGGTTTTATCAAATTGACCTGCCCTACCAGATCAGTATTGTGTCCAACGACAGTTCGAGTTGCCGCGCACAACAACTCTATTCCTGTTCCCTCGGGCCGATCCTCGAAAACGACACCCACCACCTGCAACTCGAATTTGAGGGCAAAACCGAATATTTCCTGCGGCGCATGGGTCTGATGGTTGTGGCTTCGATTGCCATTCTGGCGCTGATCTGTCTCGTGTTCGGACTCGGGACCTACTACCTGCTTCGCCAAAAACGCCTGAGCGACCACAACCGCGATTTTTTCAACCTGATGACGCACGAGTTCCGGACGCCGCTGACCAATATCCGGTTGGCCGGCAATATGCTTGCCCGGAAAGACCCGGAACTGGCCGACAACAAATACCTCGGCATTATCCGGCGGGAGTGCAACCAGTTGGCGCATCAGGTGGAAAATGTACTGCACCTCGGCGGCCTGGAAAAAGGTGAGTACCAACTGAACAAGCAGCCAGTTGACCTCCAACACTTAGCCAACGACGTAGTGGCCGGCATGGACATTCAGATTCGCGAACACGATGCCCGCGTGGAGGTGCGCGCTACCGGTCCGGCCGGCGCCATTGAGGGCGACCCGCTGCACCTCGGCAATGCGTTCCGGAATATTCTGGACAATGCGCTGAAATACGGATCCGATCAACCGGTTGTCCTTATCGGGATCGAGTCGGGCGCCGACGGTTGTCGCGTCAGTTTTACCGACAACGGCTCCGGTTTGTCGGCTAAAGACCGGCGCGGGGTTTTTCAAAAGTTCCACCGTTGCGACAACGCCTTGCGTTCGGGCAAGAAAGGCTTTGGACTGGGACTGGCTTATGTCAAAAAAATTGTGGATCTGCACCGCGGCAATATCTCGGTGAGCAGCCCCGACGGTCAGGGCGCCCGCTTCGACCTGTTTTTTCCCACTCCAAAATCGCCTGCCTGACCATGCATCCGGACAAACGAATTCTGCTCGTGGAAGACGATCTCAGCCTCGGCCTGCTGCTCATGGACTACCTCGAATCCGAGGGCCTGCAGGTCTGCTGGCGCCGCGACGGACTCAGCGGCCTGCAACAAGCTCGTCGCCAGCCGTTTGACCTGTGCATTCTCGATGTGATGATGCCCGGCATGGACGGGTTCAGCCTTGCCCAAAACCTGCGCGAACAGCACCCCGGTCTGCCTTTTTTGTTCCTCACCGCCCGGCTGCTCAAGGAGGATAAAATGAAAGGCTACGCCCTCGGCGCCGAGGATTACCTCACCAAACCCTTCGACGAGGCAGAATTACTCTGCAAAATCAACGTCATCCTGCGCCGTACTGCCCAAAACAACGCCGGCGAATCGGAAACACTGAAACCGCTGCAGGTGGGTCGTTACCACTTTGATCCGGCGCGGCAGGAGTTGCGTTTCGGCGAGCAAACCATGCGCTTGACGGAAAAAGAGAACGACGTGCTGCACCTGCTTTGCCGGAACCAGAACCGCATCTTGCGCCGCGAGGAAGCCGTGGAAAAAATTTACGGCAAGTACGACTATTTTCTGGGCCGCAGTTTCGATGTGTTCATTTCCCGTTTGCGCAAGTTGCTCAAAGACGACCCCGGCGTAAGCATTGACAATGTGTTCCGGGTTGGATTCATTTTAAACGTGAAAGAATAGCAGGGTACTTCTGGAAAAATCTTTATTCCGGAGCCACACGGTCTGCCGGTTTTAGTCGAAATTCGCACCAAAATTCAACTTGTTACCAACCGCAAACATTCATGTTCAAACACACCGCCAGGGAACGTTTCCTCCGCTACGTCCAGATTGACACGCAAAGCGACCCCGCCAGCACCACCATCCCCAGCACCGAAAAACAAAAAGACCTGAGCCGCATGCTCGTGGAGGAACTCCAGGCCATGGGCATCACCGATGCCGAACTGGATGAATTCGGGTACGTGTACGCCACCATCCCGGCCAATACCGACAAAAAAGTACCGGTTATCTGCTTTTGCTCCCATGTGGATACGGCCCCCGATTGTTCGGGTACGGGCGTAAAACCCATCGTGCATCCGAAATACAAGGGCCAAGACTTAGTATTTCCCGACGACCCGAGCATCGTCATCCGCGAAAGCGAACACGAAGACTTACGGCACCAACACGGAAACGATATCATCACGGCCAGCGGTACCACCCTGCTCGGCGCCGACAATAAAGCCGGCGTGGCTGCCATCATGGACGCCGCGAATATCCTTGTCAATAATCCTGCAATCAAGCACGGTAAAATCCGGGTCCTGTTCACACCCGACGAGGAGATCGGCCGTGGTGTCAACAAGGTGAATATGAAAAAACTCGGTGCGCGTTTCGGCTACACCATTGACGGCGAAACCGCCGGCAGCATCGAAGACGAAACGTTCAGCGCCGACGGGGCAGTGGTCACCATTCACGGCGTATCGGCGCACCCGGGATTTGCCAAAGGCAAAATGGAACATGCCCTGAAAATTGCCGGAAAAATTCTGGCCAAAATGCCGGACAAATTCAGCCCGGAGCACACGGAGGGCCGCCAGGGATTTATCCACCCTACTGCCATTGAAGGCGGGTTGGAAAAAGCAACGATCAAATTTATTTTGCGCGATTTCACCGAGGGAGGCCTCAAAAGACACGCCCGCACCTTGCAAAAAATAGTGGACGGTGTCCTGAAAAATTACCCCAACTCGCGTGCCGAGGTGAAGGTAACCGAACAATACCGGAACATGGGCAAAGTATTGCGTCGTTACCCTCAAGTGGTGGACAATGCCCTCGAAGCGCTACGGCGCACCGGATTTTCCCAGCCGCTCAAACGCGCCATTCGCGGCGGCACCGACGGTTCCCGGCTGTCGTTCATGGGCCTGCCCTGCCCCAACCTCTTCGCCGGTGAACACGCATTCCACTCCAAGTACGAATGGGTGTCGGTGCAGGACATGGAAAAAGCCGCTGAAACCATTGTGCACCTGGCACAAGTATGGGAAGAACGTAGCTAACACACTAAAATACTTCAATTTATGGAAGAGAAAGACAAATTGCAGGAACTCCTTGACACGGCCAGGGAAATGGCAGGAAAAGCCGGTGAACAACTGGAGCACTTGCGCGACGAGGCCGCTGAAAAAATTGCACCGCTCATGGATGCTGCCGAAGAAAAAATTGGCCAACTAAAGGATGCCGCAGGCGAAAAAATGGCCGAGTGGAGCGAAAAAGCCGAGCACCTGGCTGCCGAAGCCCGTGCCGAAGCCGCCGAAAAAGCCGCTGAACTTCAGGCAGCAAAGGAAAAAATTGCGTCGCACGAGGGCGGGGCGCTGGGCTTCCTTTCGGACAAAGCCAAAGAACTGCTTGGCGAGGCCAAAGAAGAAGCCAACGAGTTGGTGGAGAAGGGCAAAGATTTTTGGGACAAGGCTCGCGATATGTCGTCCGACAAGCCGAAAGACGTGTAGTTCAGACCAATTGTTCGTTGAGGCGGACGACCTCTAAGGCCTCTTTCACATCGTGCACGCGCAGTATGCGCACACCTTGTTGAAGCGCCACGATATGTAACGCCGTGGTGCCGTTCAGCGCATGCTCGGGTTTCACGCCCAGTACCTTGCAAATCATGGACTTTCGCGACAGGCCTGCCAGTACCGGCAGGCCTGTCGTTGTTGAAAACACCTCGAGGTTTTTCAACAAGGCGTAGTTGTGCGCCACGGTTTTTCCGAAGCCAAAACCCGGGTCGAGGATAATGTCACGAACCCCGAGTGCGCGAAGTTGGCCCACTTCCCGCACAAAAAAATCGAGCACTTCCTGTACCACGTCGTTGTATTGCGGGTCCGCCTGCATGGTAGCCGGAGTGCCCTGCGCGTGCATGAGGATGTATGGGCAGCCCGACTTGGCTAATACCGGATACATTTCCGCATCCCATCTGCCGGCGGAAATGTCGTTGATGATTCCGGCGCCGGCATCCAGAGCAGCTTTTGCAACCGATGCCCGCCAGGTATCTACCGAAATAATCGTGTCCGGGAAATATTGCAGGATCAGTTCAATAGCAGGAAGAACGCGGCGTATTTCTTCCATCTCCGGCACCTCTTCTGCGCCCGGTCGCGAGGATGCGCCGCCGATGTCGAGAACTGCAGCGCCGTCTGACAGCATTTTTTCTGCCTGATGTAGCAGTGTGTTTGCGTCGCCTACACGACTACCGCTGAAGAAAGAATCCGGTGTGACGTTCAGAATGCCCATCACCACTGCGCCGGACAAGTCCAGCAAGCGCCCCCGGCAATTGATTGAAGATGAAAACGCAGGGATCATTGTCGGGAATTAAAGTTGAAACACATCCCATGCAAAACGCAGCACGATTCCCGCTACTACTACGAGAAAAACACGGCGGATAAATGCATTTCCGCGCAGTACGGCCATCCGGCTGCCGAAATATGAGCCGGCGACGTTGCAGGCCATCATCGGGAACGCCAGGTGAAACAGGACGTATTTGTTTGACAGAAAAAAAACGAGCGACGACACGTCGGCAATCACATTCACGATTTTTGAGATGGCCGATGCCCGCAAAAAACTGTACCCGACCACACTCACAAATCCGAATACCAGCAAACTTCCGGTGCCCGGGCCGACCACACCATTGTAAAACCCCAGTGCCGCGCCGATGCCGGCTGCCCACCAGCCGAGGCGGTCGGGTGCAGGCCGGATATCTTCCCGATGCCCAAAATCCTTTTTCCGAAAGGTAAAAAAAGCGATAGCGATGATGAGTGTCAGGATAATCGGCTTCAGTACTGAGGCCGGCAACAGGCTTTGCACGGTAGCGCCAACGTAAGAGCAAACTGCAGCCGCAACTCCCGCCCACAATACGGTTTTCCAGGGGATTGGCACGCTTCGGGCGTAATTCAAGGCTGCCACCGAGGTGCCCACTGCCGAAGCTAGACGGTTGGTACCGATCACGTTGGGCACTGAAAGTTGGGGATACAGCACGAAAAATGCCGGAATTTGTACCAGTCCGCCACCGCCCACGATGCTGTCAATAAATCCGGCGAGAAACGCAAAGGCGCAGAGGAGGTACAGTTCCATGAGCAGTTTTGAGTGTTGAGTTTCGGGTTTTGAGTGCGGCGACAGGCACTTTTTATCAGCAAGACCTACTTCAGGCGTAAAATATTCCCCTTGGCATAGCAGGAGCGGCAGCGGGGTTCGTATTGCTCTTTTTCGCCAAGCAGGATAACTTCGTCGCCCGTCGCCAGGCGATAGGAATGGGTAGCCAGATTACCGCAATGCACACAAATTGCATGCACCTTGGTCACGTACTCCGCAATGGCGAGCAGTGCCGGCATCGGCCCAAAGGGTATACCCCGAAAGTCCATGTCCAGACCGGCTACCACTACGCGTACGCCACGCAGGGCCAGTTCCTGACACACCTCGGGCAAGTCGTTGTCAAAAAACTGGGCTTCGTCTACACCTACTACGGAAGTTTCGGTATTGATGTGCAGGAGTTGTTCCGAACGTTCAACGGGGTTGGCCAGTACGGAAGAGGTATCGTGCGACACGATATTATTAGCGTCATAGCGGGTATCGAGCAAGGGTTTGAATACCTCTACCTTGAGGTCGGCGATGCGGGCGCGTTTGAGGCGGCGAATCAGTTCTTCCGTTTTGCCGGAGAACATGCAGCCGCAGACCACTTCGATCCAGCCGGCGCGTTGGCCCTTGAAATGTGGTTCGAGAAACATGGGCGCAAACGTAGATATTTTTGAAAACGTCGAAAATGGCTTTTCAAAATTCGCTTGATATAATTAGAGCGGGGTGCATCTGATGACAGCATACAATCCCGACTGGCCGAGAATTTTAATATGGGCTATAATTTCAGGAATATCGTACATTTACGCCCTCGTTAACAAACCTTACACACACTCTTATGAGCAAAATTTTTGATTCCATCAAGAAAACAATCGCAGACATCGAGGCTGATGTCCAAAAATTTGATGCCGGCAACAATGCTGCGGGCGGACGTGTCCGCAAGGCAATGCAGGACTTGAAAAATCTTGCACAAGATCTTCGCAAGGAAGTTCTGGATGTCAAAAATTCCCGGACCGAAAAGTAATCAGGTAATATCTTATCTGTATAAGGTTCGAAGCAGTGTAATTTTTAAGCACTACAAATAACATGAGCCATCCCAATGATTTGAGATGGCTCATGTTTTTGTAGCAATGGAGTGTGCAGAGGTTTATGCCTGACCTTCTCCGGTAGTTGCGTTGTAGCGCTTCAATTCCTTGATACGGGCTTTTTTACCAACCAGTCCACGCAAATAGAACAGGCGGGCACGGCGAACACGGCCGCGCTTCACTACCTGAACAGTTGCAATATTCGGATTGGAATATGCGAAGATACGTTCTACCCCTACGCCGTGTGACATCTTGCGTACAGTAAAGGTGCGCGTGAGCCCATGACCTTTGATTTGGATCACATCGCCCCGGAAATCTTGTTCACGGGTTTTATCTCCTTCTACAATTCGGTAAGTGACGACAATGGTATCGCCGGTTTTAAAGGCCGGGAAGTTCGGCGCATTCAGTAGTTGGCCGTGCACAAACTGGATGGCTTCCAATTCTTTCATGATATCTTAATTAACTAATTAGTGTACTCCGGTTCAAAAATCGAGGCGCAAAGGTAATTTGCTTCGTTGCTAAATAAAAACAAAGTGCAAGAATTTTATTCGGTAAGTGCAAAAATTAAACGTAACGTTAAATGTTGTAACATTTATTTTTTAAACACTTGAACATTCTACCTTTGTGCCGCGTTACAGCGCATTAGTTTCCTTCACCGTTCTAAAATTCATCACCTACACATGAAAAAAGCATTTTTTCTCCCGCTTCTGGCTATTCTTGCAATGGCTGCCACTTCCCCTACCGCCTACAAAGTTGATCTTGTTTCCAGCAATATCGTCTGGAAAGGATATAAAGTCACAGGCGAGCATTCCGGCACCGTCAAATTGAAAAATGGTAATCTCCAATTGACCGATGGCAAACTGGTCGGCGGCGCATTTGAAGTGGACATGGCTACAATTACAAACATCGACATGGAGGGCGGCACGGCAGCGAAACTGGTTGGCCACCTGAAAAGCGACGACTTTTTTGGTGTAGAAAAATACCCCACTGCGAAGTTTGTGATCACGCGCGCGATACCGACCGACAGCAAAGGCAACTACAAGATTGTAGGTAACTTGACCATCAAGGAAACCACCAAAGAAGCCAAATTTCAGGCCAACCTCGCAGAAGCGAACGGCCAGGTAACTGCTACAGGTAAAATCACGATTGATCGCTCGGAGTACAACGTCCGGTATGGATCCGGCTCGTTTTTTGACAACCTGGGCGACAAAACTATCTACGACGAGTTCGATCTGAACATCACGCTTGTCGCCAAAAAATAAATATTCCACTAAACGAATATCTCACCGTCCGATGAAATGACTTCATCGGACGGTTTTTGTTTGGCATTTGCCGTACCTTCGTGCGCCTTAATTTTTGCCTTGCCGTACAATTTTGAGCGAGTTTGGCGTTTTGGGACAAACAGGTTTTTATATCGGTTAAAACATACTTTTTGCATGCTTCGCATTGCTACTCATTTTTTATGCATAACCGCTATGCTGTCTGCGCTGACTGCATTTAGTCCGGGCAATGGGCCAACCTTCTCGGCGTTCGCCCTCCCGGCCAATACCACACTAGCCCATGCAGCAAGTGACCAAAATGAACCTTGGCAATTCGATTGGCGAAGTGAAGAAGACAAAAGTTTCCTCAATTCTGGAGAATCTGCTTTGCGTGTATTAATGTTAAATTCCACTGCATATGATAGTGCTTATGTGATCAAAATGAAAACATTGATAGCCAAGCGTATTCCAGGTGTCATATTTACTGATTATTGGGGAAATGATCCTCAAAGCCTTTCTCAACTACTTACAAATCAACACATTGTTATTGTAACCTATCCAGCAAAAGGCTCCGGCAAGTTGATTCGTTCATTTGGCAGGGTACTAAAGCAATTCGTTCAACAAGGTGGTTCAGTAGTCTTCAGTGGCACAGATCAATTTGGCATACTACAATACTACGGTTTGTTTGACCTGGATTTCGGTTATTTCTGTTCCGGGATGCAGGTGCACGAAGACGCTACCGAACACCCCGTTTTTTCCGGAACTCCTACCGATTTTGTCCTGGCAAATTATGTCTACCCGCTTGATATTTCCGATCCTGGCTTTGTTGTTCTTGCCGATATCAATGGCTACCCGGCAGCCGGGGTAAAGCCGATTGGAGCCGGGAAAGTCGTTTACCTCGGACTTGAATACTATTATGACGAACCGGTTTCCACTCAAATTTTAGAAAACACAATCCGGTGGCTGGCTCTGAATAATGAAGAAATAGCGGGTGAAAACAATCCGGTGGTGACAGGCGATATTCAAGCACGACCTGCACTGCGCAGTGAGGAACGGCTGTTCGCAGGTAGCGGCACCCAGCCGGCAACTTCACCCACACCTGCGTTTGAGTTAAAAATTTACCCTAATCCGTACTTGGAGAAAGGCACACTTGATATCAGTTTGGAAAAATCATCGCCGGTCGCCGTAGAGATGACTGATGAACGAGGAGGACTCGTAGCTGTGCTCCTACCCTACCGAACTCTAAACCAGGGTTTTTACCGCCTTGAACTACCCAATATTTCGTCTGGCGTTTATTTCATTAAGTGCCAGATTGGTAGCCAGACGACGGTCAAAAAAGTAATTAAAATGATGCCGCAGTAAAATTGCTCCTTCTTGATTTTTCATAATCGTCTTGCATCAGCAATAAACAAAATGCCGGTGCAATTTGAGACAACGACTCTTGGCACAAAAAGTCGGTATCGCTGCAATTCGATGCCGACTTTCATTTTATGAGGCAGGAAATTCATTGCGCAGCACTTTTCGCAAGCGAATGCCCACAATGCCTCAAGCCGTGTTGCTTTTTTGAAGTTTTCTAACTTTTTATTTTTCAATAATTTGTACAAAAATAAGAAGAAAAAAAATCCGACAAATCACCGAGATTGTACTTTGGTACCTATGGGTATGTGCGCACTTTTGTAGCATGAATACAACAACCTACACGGCTATGGACACCATTAACAAAGTTCAGTTCTTCAAAAGTATCCCCCTTTTTGAAGCGCTAAGTCCGGAGGACTTAGAACTTTTGGCAGAGAAAGCCCATTTCCGAAAGGCTCCAAAGTTTCAATTCATTTTCATGCCGGATGAAATTGCAGACCATGTGTACTTTCTTTTAGACGGTCGTGTGAAAACCGGCACCTTCTCCGCCGAAGGACGCGAGGTAATCAAAGAGATACTTCAGCCGATTACTCTTTTTGGCGATCTAGCCCTCGCAGGCGAAAGTACCCGGAGTGAATTTGCACAAGCCCTGCACGATGACGTCGGGTACATTGCAATTCATATTGCTGACTTCCAACAGATCATGCAGCGAAACCAACGCTTGGTTTTTGCCTGCCTTAAACACCTGAGCCTCCGGCTTCAACGCGTGGAAGAACGGTTGGCAAAATTGGTGTTGAAAGATGCCCGGGAACGCATCATTGAGTTCCTTGTCGAAACGGCAGGACGTGAAGGCCGCCGAGTGGGTTATGAAACGCTGGTCAAACACCACCTGACCCAGCAGGATATTGCGAACCTGACTGGGACAAGCCGCCAGACCGTCACTTCCGTGCTGAATGACCTGCGAAAATCTAACCTGATTTACTTCAACCGAAACAGTATTCTGATTCGCGATATCGAAAAACTCGCCTGATCTGCTACCATCTACCCAAGGCGTTCTGCCTTCCAAACAAATAAATCGCTGCAAGTTTGATGTTTCGAGGGCTTCCCAAAAGATTGGGAGGCCTTTCGATTTTTGGCGATAAAAAAAACCTCCTTTTGTTTTTTCAAATTGTTTATACATTCGCGGCACGGGTTTGAGCCACCCGTTTCCCTGAACATTTCGCGGCGTTGCAATTTCGTCGCACTTTTCAATCCCAATCCTTTCTCCCGTTGTAATTTAATGCAAGGTTTAGGTTTCTTAGAGTTTTGGACAGAGCCGGTTCAGGACTCCTAATCTCGTCATCCCACGCCTGGTTTTGCTTGGCAAACCCGATTCCTTTACCTTTAAATCGTGCATACCTATGTTCCAACGGGAAACCCTCATTGGGGTTGTGCTCATCCTCTTCATTACCAATGCCTTATTCGGTCAAAACCAACCCATTTTAGTTGAACTGACAGGAACCCTTGTTCGGGAGCCCATGAATGTTTTTCCGGGGCAAACAGCCGTGTCTGTATGCGGCCTTAAACCAGGAAAAACCTATCAGGTCATTTCAACCCCTGCATTGCCCGGCCAGAAGGACGGCTTCACGCTGGCGCTCACCGACCCCAAACAGGAAATGGCTGCAAGAGTGCAGTCGCCCCCAGACCGCCCGCATGTGCGCCGATTTACATCTACAGGAAGTTGCGCCGAGTTTCTGCTTGAGACCACCGCATCTCTGAATGGACAGAAAATCGAAATTCCCATGTACTTGTCGGCAAGTTGCGTAGACTGCAAAGACGAAAATTCGTCGTTAAAACTGATTCAAACACTTGCAGATGCCGCCAACCTCGTTGTCACGCAGGGAAATTCGGCAACCGATCTGGTTACCAATGTACTCATTGGAGGGAATTGCTTCGATGTGTCGAACATTAAATCTACCGGCAGTCCCAACTCCCGCGGCACTTTTTCACAGGGGCAATCCAGTGTAAATATTTCAAATGGCGTCGTCCTTTGTACCGGCCCCACCAGTGTGCTCCCGGGCCCGAACGACCTTCCCAACGTGAACGGAGGATTTGGCAACAACTCGTCAGACGATCCACACCTGTTGTCACTGACATCGGGCAATCAATACGATGTTTCCATCATCGAATTCGACTTCAAGCCCACCGCAAACATGGTACAGTTCGATTTCGTATTCGGTTCGGAAGAGTACTGCGAGTACGTCAACTCGATTTACAACGACGTATTCGGTTTCTTCATCAGCGGCCCCGGCATCAACGGGGTGCAAAACCTCGCAGTTTTGCCGGATGGGGTAACGCCCGTTACGATTAACAACGTCAACCACCTGAAAAACCAGGCATACTACCGCAACAACAACACATTCGGAACTTGCACGGGACTTTCCACCGTCGGCCTGAATGATATTCAGCTGGATGGTTTTACCAGTGTACTGACCGCCACTGCCAACCTCGTCCCTTGCCAAACCTACCACATCAAATTGGCTATAGCCGATATCGGCGACGCCAATTATACCTCTGCGGTCTTCTTGCGCGCCAATTCATTTGATGCCGGCGGAAAGGTGCTGGCCGAGGCCGTTTACCCTTCATCTGCCACTCCTTATACCCGGGAAGGTTGCGGCAACAGTTTCATCCGGTTCTACCGGGGTACAGGCGATGCCAGCCAGCCTTTACCTATTAAATATTCCCTCGCGCCGGGAAGCACAGCAATCCCCGGAGTAGATTATGGCGCCTTGCCGACGAACATTGTGATTCCAGCAGGTCAAACCGAAATACTGGTGCCAATCGCGATTGTGAACGATCTGCTAATCGAAGGGCCGGAGTGGTTTCGGCTGATCCTGGATAATTCATGCAGCTGCGACCAGCAGGGCGTCACCTTCAACATAGAAGACCATATCCCGCCGATAGTCAGCATGACCGACCAGATCGGTTGCTCCGGTAACGCTGTGCTGAACCCGGGCGTAACCGGCGGTCTCCCCCCTCTCACATATCAGTGGAATACCGGTCAAAACACACCTGTTATAACTGTTTCCAATTTTGGCACCAGTGTGTACACCGTAACGGTGTCGGATGTTTGTGGTTTTAGTTCAGTTGCTACCGCTACTGCCACAGTAGACCTGAGTCCGACAGCAATCCTCAGCGGGGTGGCACAGTTTTGCCCCGGCGGTAGCGGAACACTCCCGATTAATTTCACAGGAAACGGTCCCTGGATCGTAGGGTACAACGCAAATGGAGTAGCCCAAACACAAACATTCTCGAACAACCCGGCCGCTTTACCGGTTAATCAGGGCGGGACATACTCCCTGATTTCGGTAGTTTCACAAGCCGGGTGTATGGGCCTCGCCGGAGGTTCCGGTACTGCACAGGTGGCAACCTTGTCTCTGAACCTCACGCCCACTCACCCGCTTTGTTTCGGCTCCAAAGGTTCCATCCTTGCTACTGCAACAAGCAATTTCTCGCCGCTGACATACCACTGGAACACCGGCTCAACCCTTCCGTTGAATGCCAATCAGCCGGCGGGATTTTATTCCGTGACCGTGACAACTCCCCAGGGATGTACCCAGACGGCAACCACAGCACTCGTTGAGCCGCCTCTCCTCACCTCCGTTATCGGCAATGTTGTGAATATCAATTGCTACACCCCGATTGGAAGTGCCGATTTGACGGCTCAGGGCGGCACACCTCCCTACAAGTTTGCCTGGAGTAACGGTGGCCAGCAGGCTTCAAATGTGTTTGTTGCAGGAGGCAATTACTCTGTTACCGTCACCGACGCAAACAACTGCACGGCAATTGCCAGCGCAGCTGTTGCTCAAAATACGACACCACCTACGGTTGCTGCTGTTGCCGGCGAAGAAATCACATGCAGCAACCCTGAGGTGGAAATAAGCAGTGCCGGCTCCTCTGCCGGGGGCAATTTTACCTACTCCTGGAGTACTCCCAACGGCAGCATTGTCAGTAACCTGAACGAAGCGAATGCAATGGTGAATGCTCCGGGGATGTACACCCTTCTGGTTACCAATACGCAAAACGGCTGTACAGCAAACCAGCAGGTAACGGTGTCGGAAAACACCAATTATCCCACCGCTCTCGATCTTCAGATCGTACAACCCGGCTGTAACAACAAGCCCGGGGAAATACGGATTCAGAGTGTGCAAGGCGGAGACGGACCGTTTGTGTATTCGACGGACGGTGGCCAAACCTTTTACAACCAAACCTCGTTCGAATCGCTTCTCCCCGGCCAGTACACCATTATGGTTCAGGATGCGAACGGATGCGAATTTCAACAAACCGTAACGCTGGTGCCGCCTGTCGAACCGGAGGTGCAAATTGTACCGGAACTACACCTGGAGTACGGCCAAAATGCCGAAATAGCCCTCCAACTCAACACTCCGGCAGAACTGTTGGACAGCATCATCTGGACGCCGCAAACCGGCATTTCCCCCACCAACAGACCCGGAATATTCTCGGCTCGTCCGTTCAAAAACACCCTGTACACAGTGACGGTCGTTTCCAAGGAAGGATGTCGCGACGACGCTCAACTACTCATCCGGGTGGGCCAACCCAATATCTACGCACCAAACGTGTTCCGCCCGGGCAGTACAGACGGCGTAAACAACCAGTTTGCTCTTTTTGCACGCGAAAATACCATCAACCGGATTAGCCGACTTCAGGTATTCGATCGTTGGGGGAGCATGGTATTTGGCAGAGACGACATCCTGCCCAATGATACTCGTGCCGGCGGCTGGGACGGACGATACAAGGGACAACTGCTCGAACCTGGCGTATTTACCTGGTGGGCCGACATCGAACTGGCAGGCGGCGAGCACGTGCAAATGAAAGGCGACGTGACTATTGTGGATTAGGAAAAACCGGTTTTGTGCCTACATTTGGCCCGCATCCTGAATTTTTCAATTTCAGATCATCATGTGGACCATGCTTGAAGGACTTGAACACCTGACCACCGAAGAACTAGATACACTGGTATCAATTCCCGTATGGATTGCCGCCCTCGTAGGCGGCGCCGACGGCGAAATTGACCGCGAAGAGCGCGTATGGGCCGACCGGCTCATGCGCGCTCGTACGTATTCATCGCCGGGTTTGCTCAGCGAATATTACCGCGTGGTAGCGCAGGGATTTTTGGAAAAAGTAGACGAAGTCATGGAGGTCATGTCGAAAGACGCGCAGACCCGCAACGCCGAACTCTCCGACAAAATCAGTGCAGTAAACCCGGTACTTGCCCGGATGGAACCGGCAATGGGTGCGTCTTTCTACAAAAGTTTCCTTACGCTGGCAGAGGAAACCGCCAAAGCCTCCGGTGGTTTTTTGCGTATTGGAGCGGTAAGTTCCGCCGAAAACAAGTGGGTGAAACTACCGATGCTCACACCAATAATCTTCGAGGACAAGGGGAGAAAAGCATCGTCATGGGAAGACGAAGAACAGGAAGCCTGACTGAGCCGGCAAGCATTTACCCGTTGGCTTTGCGGTGGTCGGCCAGAAACTTCTCCAGACCAATGTCTGTGAGTGGATGATTGAGTAAACCAAGGATTGCAGGTAACGGACAGGTTACCACATCGGCGCCGGCTTTGGCCGCCTCAATGATGTGAAGTGGGCTACGAATACTGGCCGCCAATATGGCCGTCTCGAAGCCGAAATTATTGTAAATCTCAGCAATCTCCTTGATGAGCGCCATGCCATCCCAACCAATGTCGTCAATGCGTCCGATGAACGGCGACAGGTACGTCGCTCCGGCTTTTG
Source organism: Saprospiraceae bacterium (assembly GCA_016787285.1). Lineage (GTDB taxonomy): Bacteria > Bacteroidota > Bacteroidia > Chitinophagales > Saprospiraceae > M3007. The sequence goes on from JAEUUV010000064.1 coordinate 15,920, forward strand.
CGGCCAGAAGGGCCTGTCCGGCGGAAAAAACCAGCGTACAGTTGGTACGGATACCGGCATCGGTAAAATAGGCAATTGCTTTCACCCCTTCGCGGATCATCGGCACTTTCACCACTATGTTTTCGTGCAAGTCGGCCAGGCGCTTACCTTCCTCCACAATACCTTTAAAATCGGTGGAAATGACTTCTGCACTGACGTCGCGGCCCTGACCCACGATGTCGCAAATGTCCCGGTAGTGTTTCAGAATATTTTTTTCACCTGAAATCCCTTCTTTGGCCATCAGGGAAGGATTGGTGGTCACGCCATCCAAAATACCCAGTTCGGATGCTTCGCGGATTTGATCAAGATTGGCAGTATCTACAAAAAAAAGCATGGCAGAAAAAGTTGCTGGTTGGACGGTTGGAGAGGTGGATGGTTGGACGGTTGGAAGATTTTGGCGAGAAGAAGTCGGGGTAAAGTTCACTTGGATGCCGGACAATAGCGGTGAAATTGACGGACGCATCAGCGTCCGTAACCTGTGCATCCCGTTTGCGGCAGGGGGTGTGCCGCAAATTTTTTCTTTAAAAAATAAGAAGACAAACACCGCCCCCAAACCTGGGTCACCGTAA
>JAEUUV010000078.1 GCA_016787285.1 Saprospiraceae bacterium
CCGCCGTTTCAACCGGAACCCGCTACTTTTGTTCCGTCAAAAAAACGCTCCTCAGCATGATGCACGCAGACCTAGCCACCGCCCGCCAACGGCTCGACCGTACCGGTTTCCTCGACCTCGATGTGGACCCCTCGCTCGACCTCGTGGCCGAAATAAACCGCCTCAAACGCGAAAAAAACGCCATCATCCTCGCCCACTACTACCAGGAGTCGGAAATTCAGGACGTAGCCGACTACATCGGCGACTCGCTCGGCCTTTCCCAAAAAGCCGCCCAAACCGACGCCAATATCATCGTATTCGCCGGCGTACATTTCATGGCTGAAACCGCCAAGATGCTTTCTCCCGGGAAAAAAGTGCTGCTGCCCGACCTCAAGGCGGGTTGTTCGCTGGCCGACTCCTGCCCGCCGCACCTGTTTCGCAAGTTCAAGGAAAAATATCCCGACCACATCGTGGTGTCGTACATCAACTGCACGGCAGAGTTGAAAACCCTGACCGACATCTGCTGCACCAGCACGAATGCCGTGGCCATCATCGAAAGCATCCCGAAGGAACAGCCGATCATTTTTGCGCCCGACAAAAACCTCGGCGCCTACCTCGTAAAAAAAACCGGCCGCGACATGGTGCTGTGGAACGGCGCCTGCATGGTGCACGAAATTTTCAGCCACGAACGCATCGTGAAACTGAAAGCCCGCCACCCCAAGGCCAAATTCATCGCCCACCCGGAATGCGAGGCGCATATCCTCGATTTGGCCGACTACATCGGCAGCACCACGGGTTTGCTCAAGTTCACCATCAACGACCCGGCGCAGGAGTTCATCGTGGCCACCGAGGCCGGCATTCTGCACCAGATGCAGAAAGCCAGTCCGCACAAAACCTTCATCCCCGCGCCGCCCAACAACAACTGCGCCTGCAACGACTGCCCGCACATGAAGCGCAATACCATGGAAAAACTGTACCTCTGCATGGAATACGAGCAGCCGGAAATCATTCTGCCCGACTGGGTGATTGAGCAGGGCGTGCATTGCATTGACCGGATGCTCGAAATTTCGGAAAAAGCCGGGCTGGGCCTGAAAGGATAAACCAGTCAACCCGACACATCGGAACAAAACATGGACTCACTTACCCAGATCGTACTCGGCGCCGCTTGCGGCGAAGCCGTGGCCGGACGCAAACTCGGCAACCGCGCCATGCTGTGGGGCGCTATCGGCGGCACCATCCCCGACCTCGACGTGATGGCCGAGATGTTTACCGACCGCATGACCGCCATGGCTTTCCACCGGGGATTCATGCATTCCATGTTGTTTGCCGTGCTGGCGCCCTGGCTGCTGGCATTCCTTGCCCGGTGGTTTTACAGTCAGGGCGTGTACCGGCTTCGAGGGTACAAACTGATCGCCATGCTGCTGTGGATCGTGTTTTTCCTCGGCGCGGCGGCAGGCATCAATTTCATACCGGTCGTGCTCAACGGCCAGATCAGTTGGTACATATTCCTGCCTACCCTGCTGCTCGGAATCTGGTTCACCTGGAAACTCTGGCAGGACTACTGGCGGCGCGACCTCAGCCTCGTGCAGGCGCCGTACATGACCTGGGTGGCGCTGTTTTTTGTGAGCATCGTCACGCACCCGATTCTCGATTGTTTCACGAATTTCGGCACACAAATCTGGCAACCCTTTTCCGATCTGCGTGTACAGTGGACCACCGTGTCGGTCGTGGATCCAATTTACACTGTGCCCTTCGGCATCGCGCTGCTCGTGGCTGCCCGCTTCGAGCGCACGCAGCCCATTCGGCGGTACCTGACCTGGTTCGGCATTTTGTGGAGTTGCGGCTATCTGGCATTCACGTACTGGCACAAACAGCGGGCAAACGACCTGTTCGAGCAGGCTTTGGCGGCTAAGGAAATCCGCTACAACCGCTACATGACCGGCCCCAGCATCCTGAACAACGTCGTTTGGTATGGCCTCGCCGAGGGCGATACGGCGTACTACTATGGCCTGTCGGGATTCAACGACTGCCGCCCGGGCTTCGACAAAATTTCCACCCTGCCCAAAAACCACCGACTGCTCGGCCACGTCCCCTACGACGACAAAGCCTACCATTTCCTGCGCTGGTTCAGCGACGGCTACTACGACGTAGTGCCCTTCGGGCAAAGCAGCGATACCCTACAGGTGAACGACCTGCGCTTCGGCTTGCAGGGCGACACGCTGGTGGACCGAAACTATGTTTTCCCCTTCCTTCTGTTCAGAAACGAGCAAGGCAAATGGGACGTGTACCAACACAATCGCTCACCGCAAGACCCGGAAAAATTCAAGCAGTTTGCCGCCGAACTTTGGGCGCGCATCAAAGGCCGACCCTGCCCCAATTAAAAAAAGCAACACCATGAAACAACGTACCATTACCGCTGTCGTATTTGCCATAGCCATGCTGGGCGGCGTTTTCGGCGGCGCAACGGCATTTTTCATCCTGTTTGCGCTCATCACAGCGGGCAGTTTGTGGGAACTGATGGGCCTGCTCTTTGCCGCGGAGGGCAACCACCTGCGCCTGCGCAAGGTGTTGGGTACGGTGCTCGGGGTGTCGCCCTATTTGATATTCGGCAGCGCTGCATTGGGTTTGATTAGGACCGACAGCGGAACGTTTCTCGCCTGGAACACGGCCTTCCTGATTTTATTGTTGGCGCTCTTGGCACTGGTTTTCCTCCTATTCGTCCTCGAACTGTTCCTGCATTCCGAACAGCCGTTCGCCAATATCGGAAACTACCTGCTGGGGCTGGTCTACGTGGGGCTTCCGTTTGCCTTGCTTGCCTCCCTATCGACCGGGCCTGACGGCGGCTACGCCCCCCTGCGGGTATTTGGTTTACTGCTGCTCACCTGGACCAACGACACGATGGCCTACCTCGTCGGTTCCCGGATCGGGAAACGCCCGTTTTTCAGCCGTATTTCCCCGAAAAAAACCTGGGAAGGCACCCTCGGCGGCATCGCCTTCACCTTTTTTGCCGGCTGGTTGCTCGCGCAATGGATCGGCGATTTCACGTTCCCGGAATGGATGTTGCTTGCCGGTTGCGTGGCGGTGTTCGGCACCCTCGGCGACCTCGTGGAGAGCATGCTCAAACGCAGCATCCATATCAAAGACTCCGGCTCGCTGCTGCCCGGCCACGGCGGCCTGCTCGACCGTTTCGATTCGTTTATTTTCGTGTTGCCGTTTGCCTGGCTGGCATTGATGATTTTTGAAGGTTGATTCCATGAACATACTCTACCACCCGTCAGTACTCGACCACGATACCGGGGCCACGCACCCCGAAAACCGCCGCCGTATCCTCGGGTTCGGCGACCTGACGCCCACGCCCGAACTGCCCGACGGTGAGCCGTACCTGCACCTCGTGCATCCGAAAAGCCACATCGAAACGGTGCGCCGCCACAGTGCCGCCGCCGAACCGCTTGACGGCGATACCAACACCTCCACCGGCAGTTTTAAGGCCGCCGCCGCAGCCGTGTGCGCGACAATCATGGCGATGGAGCGCGGCGACTTTGCGCTCGTGCGCCCGCCCGGCCACCACGCGTACCGCGACGCCGCACACGGGTTTTGCCTGTTCAACAACGTGGCCGTGGCCGCACAAAAAGCAGTGAACGAAGGCAAACGCGTGCTCATCCTTGACTTCGACGGGCACCTCGGCGACGGCACGATGGACATTTTTTACAAAACCGATCAGGTCATGTACTGGTCGCTGCACCAGTATCCCGCCTACCCCGGCAACGGCTCGCCGGTGGAAATCGGCGAGGGAAAAGGGCGGGGTTTCACCATCAACTGCCCCCTGCCCGGCGGCAGCGGAGACGATATTTTCCGCCACGCTGTGGAGTACATGTTGCCCGCCGCTATACAATTCCAGCCCGATGTGGTGGCGGCATCCGCCGGCTTCGACGCGCACCAGTTCGACCCGCTGCTGCAACTGCGCGCCACGGGTAATTTTTTCCACTGGATCGGCAAAACGCTCCAGGAAACTTTCCCCGGGAAAGTCTTCGGCGTGCTCGAAGGCGGCTACAACGTGGAAGAACTGCCGGGCTGCGTGTACAATTTTGTGGCCGGCGTCAACGGCGAACCCCTCCCCCACCCCGAAACACCCACCACCTCGGGCCTGCGCATCTGGGAAACATACGAGATGTACCTGCACCAGGCCGCAGGTCTGCTGATGAAATACTGGAAGTTTTGATAAGTATGTGTTACCAATAAATTGAAGACAAATTCTGTGTTACGTCTGTGCATTACGTCTGTGTAGGTCTGTGCGAAATTTATCGCGTTTGGCTGCATAGAGTATATCACACAGACCTGCACAGACGTAATGCACAGACGTAACACAGAATTTGGTGTTACCTGAAAATTTAACCCAAATCAGTACACGTGTTATGAAAATAGCCATAATCGGCGCCGGCTGCTCCGGCATCACCGCCATCAAATGCCTCGTGGAGGCCGGACTGCACGACGTGGTTTGTTTTGAAAAAAGCGACCGGATCGGGGGCAACTGGGTGTTCACCGGCGGCAGCGGACACAGCAGCGTAGCCGAAACCACACACCTCATTTCCAGCAAAAAAATGTCGCAGTACAGCGACTACCCCATGCCCGACGATTACCCCGACTACCCCGGCCACCGCCAGGTGCTGGCGTATTTCGAGGCGTATGTCCGCCATTTCGGGCTGGAAAAATATATCCGGTTCAATACGGCTGTGCTGCGTGCGGAAAAAATTGAGGGCGAACAACGGGGCGCCTCGGATGACACAGGTGCCAAAGAGCGGACAGGTCCCGCCGGAATGACAAAGGAGCGTTGGAAACTGCACCTTTCGGACGGCTCCAGCGCCGAATTCGACTACCTGCTCGTGGCCAACGGACACCACTCGGTGCCCCGCCACCCGGCCTGGAAGGACGATTTTGCCGGACTGTACCTGCATGCCCACGATTTCAAAAACAACCGGAACCTGAACGGGAAACGCGTTCTGGTGGTAGGCGCGGGCAACTCGGGCTGCGACTGCGCCGTGGAAGCCTCCCGCGTGGCCGAACGGGTGGACCTCAGCGTGCGCGGGCCGCAGTACATCGTGCCCAAGTTGTTCATGGGCCGCCCCACGGATACCTTCGCCGCCTCCATGCAGTGGCTGCCGCAGGCGGTGCAGGATGTATTGCACCGGCTCAGTCTGCGCATCCAGGTGGGCAAGTACAGCGACTACGGCTTGCCCGACCCCGATTTCCCGCCCACGAAAGCGCACCCGACGGTGAACTCGGAGATGCTGGAAAAAATCCGCCACGGCAGGGTGCACCCGCGGCCCGGCATTGCCCGCGTGACCGGCCAAACCGTGCATTTCGCCGACGGCTCAGCCGCCGACTACGACGTGATCGTGGCCGCTACCGGCTACAAAATTCACTTTCCGTTTTTCGATCCGGCGTTCATCTGTTGGGAAGACGCGACGAATATTCCGCTGTACTTGCGGGTATTTCACCCCGAACATCCGGGTTTGTTTTTCATCGGACTGGTGCAGCCACAGGGTTGCATCTGGCCGCTTTCGGAGGCGCAGGCCCGGCTGGTGGCGCAGGTTATTTCGGGTAGCAAAAGCCTGCCGTCCAACTGGCGCGACCTTGCCCGTGCCGAAGGGGAGGCTGCCGAACGCACGTTTCTGAAAAATCCGCGGCATTCCGTGGAGGTGCATTTTTTGCCGTATTTGAAAAAACTGAAGCAGGTAGCCCGCTGACATGGAACAAAAACACGGGTGGCACATCGTCGAGAAACGGCAGGAAACGTCCGATACCGTCACACTGGTGCTGACGCCTGAAGACGGCTCGGCGGTAACATATCTGCCCGGCCAGTACCTGCCGGTGATTCGCTTGTTTGGAGAAAAAGAAGTACGCCGGGCGTATTCGTGCAGCACCTGCCCCGGCGTGGATGCCCGGCCCGCCATCACCGTGAAACGCATACCGAACGGCGCAATGTCCACCTGGCTGGTTCAACAGGCCCAGCCCGGCGACCGCCTGCTCGCCGGGGCGCCTGCCGGGCAATTCGTTTTGCCCGATAAAAAACCGCGCCGCCTGCTATACGTAGCCGCCGGCAGCGGCATCACACCGGTGATGAGCCATTTGAAAAAACTGCTCGACGCCGGCGTCTGGCCGGACGTGCCGGTTGACCTGCTTTACGCCAACCGCGATAGTGCCGGCACTATTTTCAAACCGGAAATTGACCGCCGGATCGAACGTTTTCCCGGGCGGTTTTCCTGCACCTATGTATTCAGCCGGGAAACAAATGCGCCGCACGCCCGCCACGGCCACCTGAACAACGGGGCATTCGAAAAATACCTGCTCGACTTGTTCGGCGGCAAAATCACGGCCCGCGACCGCACGGGCACGCACGTATTCCTGTGCGCCCCGACGGCGCTCATGCGTATGGCCCGCATGACCCTGCGTGTGCTTGATTTTCCGGAAAAAAACATCCATCAGGAAACCTTTGTGCCCGATACGCGGCGGCAGTCTCGCACAGTGGATCGCAACCACAACCACCGCATCGCCGTGACGGAACGGAACGGGAGCCGCCTGGAGTTCTCCGTTTTTTCCGGCGAAACCATTCTCGACGGGGCCTTGCGGCAAGGCATCGAACTGCCCTACACCTGCAAAAGCGGGGTGTGCCTCAGTTGCCTGGCGCGTTGTGTGAGCGGTGAAGTGGAACTCGATTTTGTAGAGCAAACCCGGCGCGAAGGCCCCGGAGCGCTGGTGAACACCTGCATCGGGTATGCGCTGACGGAGGCAGTGGAACTGGCGTTTTGATCGGCGCGTAGGGGTGATTGGACACGGATTGCGCCTGCCGGCAAAAAAATCCGTGAAACCGGTTGTGAAAAATACATCGCCGCGGGCATGGCAAACAATAGCGTATCACATTTTTTTGTGGGGAAAAAGTGTTTTAGAGCGCATTTTTTCAAACGGAAAAGCGTATTTTTGTTGCAAAAAGTCAAGCAATGCAACGAGACCTGTACCAGGCCCTGCTTCAATGGAAAAATGCCTCGACCCGAAAGCCCCTGATTTTGCAGGGGGCCAGGCAGGTAGGCAAAACCTGGCTGATGAAAGAATTCGGCAAGAACGAGTTCGAGCAGGTTGCCTATCTGAATTTTGAGAGCAACGCCCGTATGCAAACCATTTTTGCGGCCGATTTCGATATCCGTCGTATCGTGTCCATCATTGAAATCGAGATCAACCAAAAAATTCAGCCGGACAAAACCCTGCTGATTTTTGACGAGATTCAGGAGGCGGAAAAGGGACTGACGGCCCTGAAATATTTTCAGGAACTGGCCCCGGAATATTCCATCATTGCGGCGGGTTCCCTGCTGGGCGTTTCGATGCAAAAAAACGCCTCGTTTCCGGTCGGCAAGGTTGATTTTCTGCGGATGTACCCGCTGAGTTTTCGGGAGTTTCTGGATGCTCTGGGCCAACACTTGCAGAAGGAGCACCTGGAGGCCCAAAACTGGCCCGTGGTCGGCGTTTTTCACGACAAATTGGTGGAACTGCTTCGGTTGTACTACTTCGTAGGCGGTATGCCCGAAGCGGTGAGCACCTATGCCGAACTGGGCGATCTGAACGCCGTTCGTTCCATCCAGGAAAAAATCCTGATCGGTTACGAAAACGATTTTGCCAAACACGCACCTAACGAGGTGGTGCCGAGAATCCGGTTAGTCTGGCATGCCCTCATAAGCCAGTTGGCCAAAGACAACCGCAAATTCATCTACGGGCAGGTAAAAAAAGGCTCCAGAGCTAAAGACTTTGAAACGGCTATTCATTGGCTCACCGATGCCGGTCTGGTGTTGAAAGCCCACTGCATCGAAAAACCGGCCCTGCCCCTGAGCGCCTACCTCAACATGGATGCGTTCAAATTATTCATGCTCGATGTGGGCCTTTTGAATGCCGTTGCCAAAGTGGAACCCGCTGTTTTACTGGAGAAGAACAACATCCTGACCGAGTTCAAAGGAGCCATGACGGAGCAATTCGTGGCCCAGCAACTGCGCATCCGGTACGAACTGTACTACTGGACGACCTCCGCCGGGAATGCCGAAGTTGATTTCGTCATCCAACGCCGGGACGACATCATACCTATAGAAGTAAAGGCCGAAGAAAACCTGAAATCAAAAAGCCTGAGCGTGTTTGTGGAGAAATTCAAGCCCCGGCTCGCGTACCGAAGTTCCATGAGCGCCTACCGCGAGCAAGACTGGATGACCAATGTGCCGTTGTACGGGGTGAATGGGTTGTGAGAGCTTTCAATAGCGTGCATTGCCCTTGGGTTTTCGCCCGTGGCATATTTTATTTCCAACCTTCTTTGTTACTATAGGTTTCGTAACTGATTGCGGGATGGTAATCAAACTCCCTTCCGAGTTTCATCTCATACGCTTTATCAGCCAAATTCAACAGCGGCTCAAAACTGATTTCATCAGGAAACTCGGCGGGGTTGGCTAAAACCTGTTCGTAGTACGCCTTGCCTTCGGCAACTACGGCACACCGGACATATAAAAAATCGTCCACGGAAAGGTAGTCATCACCCTCATTAGTCAGGTATGCCTCTCCATGAAGGCGGGTATCCAATTGGTAAAGTTTTCCCGAAAGTTTATCGGCGAAAAGGTAAATGGCTACTACCGGCATCGCCGCCAGTTGGGCAATTGCCGGCGCCATGATCGCATCCGAATCGTTTTTCGACCAATCCAGGGCATCTATGATTTCCCAAAACTGCTCATCGGAAAACAATTCCAGTTTGCGCTTTTTTTCGGGTATGCGAATCTCGATTTCCGAATTCTCCGGAATCATTTGACCTAAATCCTGAAAAAACTGGCTGTTCAGGTCGTGCGCGTTTACTATTAAAACGGTCGTCATACTCATGCTTAAATAAAACGAAGCCTTCGTTGATGCAAAGAAAACCATTTTTCATGCATACCGACGGCCAAATTATCAGACGCGAAGACCATGCATGCTTGCGAGCTACGAGTGAGTGGGGAATTTTGGGATTTAGCGGGGCAGAGGAGCATTTAGGCAAACCCGCACCGAAGCCGGGAATTTTCATGGTGCTTTCTCACCACACCGTCAACGCATACTCCGCTCCTTCCTCCACTACATTAATCTTTTGCACCAGCCGAACCACATAGCCGGCAAACTGCACGCTGGTGTTGTTGGGCAATTTGAAGGAGTTGACTACGTTTTTGATGGTGCTTTTTTGTTCGGTGCTAAGTTCATCTATTATCAAGAAGACGCGGAGGTGCGTGTGGAAAGCATGGGTGAGCAGCTTTTCCAGCTCGCGGTCCACCGAACGATCGCGTACCCGTGGGTCAAGATCTTTCACCCAGCCCAGCGCCTTGGCGGATAGCGTATCGTCGGCGTTAATGTAGTCAATGACCTTGTCCACCCATTCCTTGATCGTGCCCTCGCGCGTTTTGTCGTCTGTGATCACACTAAACGCCGAGGCAAAGCGCATCAGTTGGGGAATGATAGTGGAGTTCATGTAATTCGACTTTTCGGTTTCTCGGCTTTTCCGTTCGCCATAGCACTCGTATTCAATCAGGTTGATCTGCAGCGGGTTTTTGTGGTGCTTGTCGAATACGATCAGCAGTGCGTCTGGAATCGTCCGTATACCCTGTATGTCGGCCTTGCCCTTTGTTTTGAACAGCCGGTTTTCAGGTATCAGCAAAGTTCGGCTGGGCGGGAATTGCGGGAAGAGGGAATAGAAATTGTCGTTTACCAACACTTCCAGGCCTTGTATCTTATCTGTTTCGTTTGTGAATTGGATGGTCTGGAAAGTACCCATGATGACAATGCGGGCATCTGGAACTTCTTTTTGTACCTGCTGCAACTCCCTGTCATCCTCAATCAGGGTGTCCTCCTCCGACGCCGGTTCTTCTGCGGTAGGCGGTTCCAGGCGGACAAGATCATTGGTTTTATTTTGTCGGAAGGTTTCGTCTAAAGCAGCCACGGCGCTAGGATCGTTAATTGGCTTTGAACTTTGAAGGTATTTCATACTCCAGAACTTACCGCCATGTGTGGCCAGCAAGGCGATATCGAAAGGTTGGCAGTATTCAATATTTCGTACCGTCAGGACATTTACGTAGTTGTCGGCATCTTCCCAAGGTTTGTTATCAGTTGGCTCGTCCAGTACAAAGCGTGCGCCGCAGAGTGAATGCTTACCCAATTTCACAACGAGGTACACCAAATCGCCCGGCTGCGGGCCGCGATTGGTGAAGCCGGCGACCCTGTGCTCTATGCAGAGAGAGTAGTTTTGGAGCGAAGTGGAACAATGGAGTATTCGAGTAGTCATTAGATAAGTTCGACTTTAGCCATTTAAAACCAAAAGCGAGAACTCCCCGGAAGTGAGTAAATTTGAGATCACTACAAAACAAATTTATGCTCACGTTGCCAAAAGAGTTCTCCCGTCAAATATCGGTGTTTGCTCCGTTATTCAGCA
>JAEUUV010000133.1 GCA_016787285.1 Saprospiraceae bacterium
CGCCGCGGCCAAACTGTTCCGGCTTCAAAAAAACCTCCAGCGTGAGGTCGCCGTTGAGGTTCAGGGTTTCGTCTTTGCCGCAATCAAGGAAGGCATTATTGCCGCTGAATTTCAGGCCGTAGTTCTGCATGAATACGGCGGAAACGTGCGTCCAGTTGCCGGCGGGAAAGATGTTTTTGCTCTGGACGTATTTCCCATTTACCCCGGCAAATACCGTGTAGGCCGGGAGCGGCGATACGGAAGTGGCGGGTTTTCCGTGCAACACACCGTCGTTGGCGTGGCGGGAGTAGTCGCGGGCTGCGCCGTTCTGAAAATGCCAGTAGGCGGCCAGATCGGTTTCGTTGCCGGCGAGGCGGCGGTTCATGTCGGCCAGAATTTCGGCCTGGGTGCGGGCGCGTTTCCACACGCGCACGTCGTCTATTTCGCCTTTCCAGAGGCGGCGGTCGGTCACGTCGGCGCCGGGGTCCGGGTTGGCGCCGATGCCCCAGTCGGCTTCGACGACTTGTGCGCCGACATTCGAGTCGGCAGTTTTTTCCAGAATGCCGTTCCGGTACAGCATCCACTTCCGGGCAGCGGCGTCGTACACGCCGGCCAGGTGAATCCAGTCTTTCCCTTGCTTGTCGGCTTCCGGAATGGTCATGGCTGCGAGGTTGTTTCCGCTCCGCCAGATGCCCGCCTGATACTGACCGTTTTCGATGCGGAGAAACAGTTCGGGCGTGCCCCGGTGCGGGTATCCATGCGCCACGATGTTACGAGTGCCATTGGTGGCCTCCGGTTTTATCCAGGCCTCGATGGTGATGGAACCGGTGAAGTTGAGCGCTGGATTTTTGGGAATTGTCACGTAGTCGGCAGTCCCGTCGAGTTTGAATGCCGAGTTCAGGTCGGCCTGCTTCAGGCCCAGAGCGTACTCGGCAGTGCCGGATTTGTGCTGGATGAGGCGCGCCTTGTCCGCAACCCGCAAGGGGCGCAGCCAGGCTTCGAGCGTGAGGTCGTTTTCCGGGTCAAACTGGCTCAGTTTGCCGGTATCGGCGAGTTTGGCACAGGTGTCCGAGCCGTTGAAAAGCAGGGTGCTGCCCGGTGCGGCAGCAGTCCATTTGCTGGTGAGCGTGGCGCCGCTGGTGACGCGCTGATTGGTCACCCAACCTTCCAGGTTTTGAAAACCTGGAAGGTTTACCGCGCGCAGCAGCAGCGAGCCGCCGAACAGGTCGCCTGGCACTTTGGTCGTGCGGGCGTTGGCGGCGTAGTCGTATTCGAGGTAAAAAAGCGGTTGCGGTTCCGGCGGAAACACGAGGGATTCGCTGCTCACGAGCAGGCTGGTCGCCTCTGCGGCGGCGGCTTCTCGCAGTGTCAGCCGGATAGCGCCAAGCATCAGGGCGGCGTTTTTTTCCAGTGCGCGGTTGATGCCGCCGGGGACATCGAGTCGGAGTTGCCCGTTGTTGTCGGCAGCCACCGTCCCAACGCCAACCCGTTCGCGGTAGCCCACGAGTTTGTTGTTGTGGTAGTGGCCGGCCTGACCGTTCAGCACGCGGGCGAAACGCTCGGGGGCGCGGGGTACTTTTTCCCAGATTTCTTCCAGTTCAAGTCCGGCAATTTTTACGGTGCAGGTGTCGGCAGTGGCGCCGTCGCGCACGTCGAGGGCAATTTTGTCCATACCCAAGTCGGTGGAACGGGCGATACAAATGACGCTCTGCTTGCCGTTTGCGTTGACGAGCGGGTATTTGGCCCGCTCGGTGAGGGTGGTGTAGTAGGCGGCAAAGAACTGGTCGCCGGCGCCGCGGAAGTACAGCGCGAGCGAGCCGGTGGCGCTATCGAACAGGAGCGGCGCGTCGTTCGTCCAGGCAAACCCCAGCAGGCCGCCTGATACCAGCAGGCCGCCCGCGTCGAGATGCACGATCGGCATGGTGACGGAGGCGCCGTTGCGCAACACGGATTGCCGTTGGGCCAGAGTGGAACGGGCGTTATTCAGCAGGGTTTCCTGGGTGCTGATTTCCGTGCGGGCCTGCAGGAGGCGCTGTTCGGCTTTCTGGACTTTGGTTGCAAAGTCAGGGCTGGTGGCAATGCGCAGGCCGGAGATTTTGGTGCGCCAGAACTCGCCCACGTCGGGGGTGTCTTCCTTGAAAAGTTTGGTTTGTCCGGTGGGAGCGTCCACATCATGTTCAAAAACCGTGACCTGCAGCGGCGCCGGAATTTTCAGCGCCGTGATTTTGTCGTTAAAATTCAGGTTCGCTTCGTTGCTGAACAGGTCGGCATACCGCACGTCGCCTTTCCCGAACACGCGGAATGCGCCGGTGAAATCGGCCCCGACAAACGCCGTCACCTGCGCGCCGGCATCCTCGTCTTTGAGCGCCAGCCACTCGGTTTCCCGTTTTTGCTCTTGCGTTTTGGCTTTGGCAACGGCCTCGGCGAGTATACGCACTTGCTCTTCGGCAGATTTCAGGGCATCGAGTTGGTCGTTGACGGAGGTTTGCGCCGCACCGTCGGGATGCACGAGTTCCAGCGGCAGGCGGTCGGGCGCGGCGGCGATTTTGCCGGAGGCGGAAACCGCGAAGTCGAGGGAGGCGATGTAGTTTTTGTCGCCCGAAGAAGCGCCTTTGGTGGCAAATGCCAGCATGACGCGAGCGGATTGCTTCAGTGGTTTTTGAGCGCCGTCGTAGCCGCTGGACACGTTTGCCTGCTGGAAATACAGCAGCGCGCTGAGGCCCGAGGCGATGCTGCGGTTTTCGAGGCTGCCGTCGGGCAGGCGGCCGGCCACAAGGAAACTGGATCGGTTAATGCCGGGGTTGTCGCCAATGGGCGCGTCGGATGTGATCCAGACGCCGCCGTTCAGCCGGCCGTCGGCGCCGTAGTTGCTTTGGTCAAACACCGTGTCGCCGCCGGCTTCGTCGAAACGCCAGTAGGCGGTCAGCCCGGGTTCGAGTCCGGTGAGGCGCTGGTGGAGGTCGGCCTGAATTTCGCGGGCCGAGCGCACGCGGTTCCACAGGCGTATTTCGTCGAGGGTGCCCTTGAACGCGTTTTGGGCTGCGCCAAAAAACAGGATGGGTTTGGCGGGCGGTTTTTCGTCGGTTGGGGTCAGGTCAATTTTGTCGCGCAGATTCCCGCCGATGTAAAACCGGAACGCGGCGCCGTCGAAGGTGACGGCTACGTGGTTCCAGGTATTGGGCGTGAGCATGCTTTTGGAGGTGAGCTTGTCGCCCTGGCCGCTGCCGAAATCCACGCGGAGCCGGGTTTGGGCCACCACGAGCAGCGACAGCCCGCCGGCATCCGCGCCGCTTTTGGCGCCGGCGATGAGCACCTGAGGCTGGGTACTTTGGGTTTGTTCGGGGAAAATCCAGCCTTCAAAACTGAAGGTTGCGCCGGGCGTTACGCCTTTGGCGAGCGCGACGTGGTCGGTTGGTTTGCTCAGTTTCAGCGCCGATTCGGCGTGGCCGGTAAGTTCGGGCGCAAAAACCTGTGAGCCGCGGGTGTTGAACAGCCCTTCGGGCGAGCGCTCCACGTTGAAGGCGTCCATGCGTCCGGTATGGCGGTTTTGGGCAAAAATTTGCCAGCGTTCCACTTCAGCCACCGAGGTAGGCAGCAGCAACACGGCAAAGCGGCCCGCTTCGAGATTGCCCACGAATTTGAGTTCCTGCGTGGGTTCGTAAAAATCGTTGCCGTCGAGGTCTTTGGCGCCGAGGTTGTCTTTCCGGCTGGCCGGGCGGGTTTTGCTGCGGCTGCGCTGGAAGCGAATTTCGAGGCGGGGTTCGAGCACATTGCCCACCAGTACGAAGCGGTCCACGAGCAAGGTGGCATCCACGAGGGGTACGGGTTTGCCGGCGCTGTCGAGCACGGAGTTTCCGGTTTTGTCCTGTTTGAAAACCTGATCGGCGTGGTTGGCGGAGATCGCCTGCCGGAACAGGAACACGAATTGGCCGTCGGAGAGCACCTGGAACGGGGCGTCGGCGCTCAGGCGGGCGGTGGTGGAGCGGAAAAAATCGGTGTCGCGGGGGGCTAGCCGGACGCCGGGTTTTGCCGGAACGGGTGATCCGTTTTGGTAAGTGGGCAGCAGCGTCTGGTCGGCGATGCCGAAGCCGGTTTCGGCAATTTCATTGGGGAACAGGAGTTCGGTGGGGCCGCCCGGCCAGTACGTCACGTCGAGCGGCGATTGTGCGGCAACGGGGTTTTGATCGAGCACGGCGTAGTGGATGCGTCGCCGATTGTCCATGGTGAAGGCAATGAGTGTGCCTTTGTGCCGCAGGATGGTGGTGTATTTGTACGTGTTGCCGGAGTAGGTTTTGGTCAGGTTGGACAGGACGGCCGGGTTGAGCATGACAGGCAGGATCGGTTGTGGAAAAAGAAGATTGGCAGGCTGTAGGCCTGAGGGGGGAGTAAAAAATCAGGAAATACGAGTGGGGCTGAAATTCGGGTTCGCAAACCTAAGGAAAGAGGCGGTAGGGAAGGTAGGGGAGGGCGGGTTTTTTATTTTCACTGACTGAGGGCCGGCACAAACGTGATTTTCATTTCGGTGTATATAACTTGAAACCATTTTTACCTTTGAGGCAATAATTGCCTTGACAAAAACATGCTCGATTTTAAAGAGAAAAAGCCAACCTGATCTGGTAAGTCGCCGACCTAATCCTGGGCGATTACAAACGCAACAACTACGGAAAAGTCATCCTGCTAATGATCCATATTCGAAGATAAATTATGGAATTAGAAACCAAGACAATGGATATTGTCCGCCAAACAGTTCTCCCATGATACACATCAAAGAATTTCAAATCGTCAATTTTAAAGCCTTTGAAGACATCACCATCCACTTCAATTCGCAGATAAATATCTTGACCGGCGTAAATAACGTCGGCAAAACCACTGTTTTGGAAGCATTGGCGCTGTGGCATGAGTGTTTTACCAAACTCATTCGGCAGGCAGGAAAAAAAGAAAAAAACTACGACAAAGGTGATTGGGTGCTGGGCAACACGCAGGTCAAGTATTTTCCTTTTGAGCAAATAAACAGCGTTCGCTGCCCGAATTTTGAAGACCTGTTTCATCAGCGCGACCGCCGAAAACGCATTGCGCTCTCTGCTAACCTGGAAAACAGTGAAGGAAAAATCATCAATGTCTGCTTTTGGATTTCGGAAAGCGGAATGAACTACAAAATTGAGTTGGATGCGTTTACGCGATACGACTTTAAAGCCTTCAACGAGTTTTTTAGCCAATTCCCGGTGCCCATTGGTTTTTTCTACGCTTCGCCAATCGCTGCAATTCAGCAAGTGGAAGCTTTTGCCACCCTGCCTCGAATCAATGAGGCTATCATCAACCGAGCGTCTGCGAGTGTGATGCGCAATCGCCTATATTCGCTCTACAGAAACCCCGACCCCGCCATTTATCAAAAGTTCCTCGACGACGTTTCTTTTGTTCTCTTCAACAATCGGCAGCGGATAGAGCTCAGCACTAATAGTGACATCCAACGTGATACCAACGTCATATTCAATGTAAGGCTAAACCCCGGCGATACGCCCAAAGACATAGCTTTGCTCGGCAGTGGCAGTATTCAAATCCTTGAAATTTTGCTCAATCTCTATCATTCCGATAGCCAAAGCAAGGAAATGAACATAGTCTTGCTGGATGAACCCGACAGCCATATCCACCGCGACATACAAACCCGTCTGCTGCTGGTGCTCCAGAACTTCGCGGGCAACAACCAAATTTTTATGACCACGCACAACGAAGCTCTGATTCGCAGTGCGCAGGTCTCGCAGCTCTTTCACCTTGAAGCCAAGGCAAAAGGCGCCTACAAAAATCTCGATGCCCTGCCCTTGCAAAAGGTACAGCCCCGTTTCAGCGGTATTTACCCCACGGCAACCAAACCCCTCATCAGTGCCATCGGGCAGGCAAACGCGCTGGATTTCGTCAACGCCGTCGAATCCGACGTGCTACTTTTTGTGGAAGGCGAAGACGACGCGCGTGCTTTCGACATTCTGCTCCGGCAGCAAATCCGGCCCAAAAAATATGCCTATTGGGTCCTGGGCGGCGTGAGCAAGGTGTTCGACAACATCCTGCACTACAAAACGGTCCTGGCTAACATCAAAAACCAAAGATCCCTTTGGGACAAAGCCGCCCTCGTCATTGACCGTGATTTCCTCAACGACCAGCACCAAAGCACGCTCCCCGATAAACTACAAACCAAAATCGGGCTAAAAGCCCGCCTCACCGATGCCTACACCTTTGAAACCACCCTGATGACCGACCTGCCAAAATGCGCCCGACTGCTGTCCAAATGGCTAGCCGCCAAAGGCGTCAATCATCCCGAAACGGCCATAGAACCCGCGCTGATTGTTGCCTACCAAGGCCTCGCCGCCCTCAAAACTCCCGATTGGAATGAAGGGAAGTTCATCGAAGATATGGCTTACCTCTACCGCAATGCCCGTGAAAAACTCAACGCTGCGCTCGGTGAAAGCTTTATCCGGGAAAACGACATCCAGTTGGTCACGCTCGTCCGGCAGCACATTCAGCAATGCCTCAACACAGGGGCATATTTCAAACTGATGCGGAAAGATGACCTGCAAACCATTGTCAATGAAACGATCGCGCCTACAGGCATAGTCTTCAATGCTGAAACCGATTTTATCGAACTCATGCTTTGCGTGGACAAATCGCTCTGGTTCGACGCGTGGAACTTTCTAAATGCCCTTTAATTTGTAATGAAAAACACGAGCAGTACAACCTGTCTGAAATTTGAGGTGGCTCAATTTCGCCGCGCGTTGCCCGGGCCTCACAATCCGACGCCGTTTTTGATTTTTTCGGACAAATCGCTCACGAAGCGGGCCATCGGTGCGCCGTCCACCACGGCGTGGTCGAGCAGGACGGTCAGGTGCAGTATTTCCCGGACGACGATCCGGTCGTCCACCACCACGGGTTTTTTCACCACCGTGCTGATGCCGAAGCAAACCGGGTGCACCGACGAGGGGATGAACCAGCCGCTCGCCGCACCCATCATGCCGATGGACGTGACGGCCACGTTGCCCATCTTGCGGAACGCGAGATGCGGGTGCGTCAGCAGGTAGTGCCAGAAAAAGCGCCGGAGGAATCCCGGGAGCAGGTAGTACAGCCGTTCCAGCCGGCCCGAGCGTTTGTGCAACACGATGTCTTTGGCTGTGAACGGCCGGGTTTTGGCGTCGTGGATTTGGGCGGTGAGTTCTGCAGCGCTGCGGGTGTCGGCCCGTTCGAGTACGAGGGGGACGGGGATGCGCTGCCCGTCCAGTTCCTTTTCCACCACGAGCGAGACGTTGATGTCCTCGAAAATGACCCGGCGGCGTTTGCCCAGCAGGTAGGCGGCCACGTGCTGGTGTTCTTTCAGGGTGAGGCTGATGACGTGGATGAGCCAGGCTGTAAACGACACCCGGTCGCCCAGTTCCCGGATTTTTTCCCTGCCAAGCGTCACGTCCATTTCCAGCAGGGCGACCACGTGCTGCTTCCGCTTGCCGGCGCCGAATACATCGAGCGTGGCGATGCGGGTGCGGGGGAAGGTGTGGGTGGTGAATGTTGTCATGGGGCTGGAAAGGTGTTGACTATTTTTACATGACTCATTTTATCGTTTTCGATAACGTCCCTAGATCCGAGAAAGGTAGCACGAAGGTTGTTTCGCCCATAGAATGGGGGCCAATTTCGTAAACCAAATAACGGCAGTATATGCCGTTTGACGTCAGTCCGTAGTTAACCGGGAGGTCAAAGGGTTCTGCATTTCGAAAATGAAAACCGTCTTTGATAAGATCCGGCCTTTTGGCCAAAAATGCTTTTGCCATCTTTTTTTTCAAGGTAGCTTTATTTTTTACAAAATCATCCCAAGTGAGTTTTTTGCCAGTTGGTATATCAAACGTGGCTACGGCTGCTGTGGGTAGATGATGTACTCCAGTCGTGAAAACGCTTCCTTCGATTAAAATGGTCAGGTACTTGCCATCATTCAACAGAATACTGTCAGATAATTCAATGACCCATGCAGTCCACTGCGGTTCCTGCTGGTGATTCTGAAAAAAAGTGTCCACTGCCGCCTGAATGCTTGTTGGAGGAGCAGCATCAGTTTCCTGTGCCACTTCGCTTATAATGTAAGCGTTTACCCATTTAGCGACATTTTCATTTAGTAAATTGTTTCCCCCTCGTATCATCGGCCAAGAGAGTTTAATTTTAGCGCACTTGTTTTGAGGTAGGGTTGATAGGTTGCAACCTGCACCAGATGTCCTTTCCAATTTGACACTGCTTGTTTCAACAAGAGAGGTCAGTATTTTGGGTTCATCCGTACAAAAGGTGCCTCTCAAAAGAATCAGTCCAATAATCCAGCAAAGTGACTTGTTCATATATATTCTTGATGACTTGAACTCGTATCCGGCGCCAGGATTGGTGATGTAAAAAATCAAACTGTGACTTTAGGTGGTACTAATATGCTATCCAATACTTTTGAAAACAAAAACCTTGGCCGGCGCGGACACCGTCGTAAACCAGCAGCACCCCATACTCGCCCCGCACCACCCGCTGCTCTTCTTCAAAAGCACTCCAGTCAAACGGAAGTGCCAGTGCCAGATACCGGGTTTTGCCATTGAGCCGGTGGGCCGAATCCGCCTGAAACGCCTCGATCAACGCCGTTTTCTGCGCTTCGTCCACTTCCCGGAGGAACAAGGGCCGGGGCCGTTCTTTTTGGAGCAGGCAAAAATCCAGGTCAATCAATCCGTGCAGGATGGTATCGTCGGGGTGCTGCCGTTGAGCAAAAACGAGCAGCCGTTCGTACACATCGGGAATGGTGTACCGGTGAAATTCGCAGCGTTCGGCAAAGCAGGCGCCAAGGCCTAGCAGAAAGTCGAAAATGCTGTAGCGGGTAGTGACGTATTTCAGGGTGCGGACGGCGCGGGGTTTGTTCCAGTAGAGCTCCAGCGCGTGTTCCACCAACTTCAGCTGGGCGAGTTCGTGGCGGGAGAGGTAGTTGCTTTCAATGACCTCGTAGGGTGGTTCGGGGTCAAAAACGAACCCGTGTTGGGCGTACTTTTCCCGCACCGGGGTGCCTTTCAGGAATTTCAAAAAACCCATCTGCAACTCCGGGGCGAACAACTGAAACACCGACTCGAAGCTGTATTTCACGTCGTCCCAGGTTTCCAACGGTAGCCCGACGATCAGGTCCAGGTGCATCTCTACCTTGTCGGCAAGCGCCTGAATGATGCCTTTGGTTTTGTCAAAATTCTGCTTCCGGCTCACTTCCAGATTCGCTTTCTGGTTGACGGTCTGGATACCGATTTCAAACCGGAACAAGCCTTTGGGCACGTGTTCCTGAATGAACCGGATGATGTCGGGGTGCAGAATGTCGGCGGTGATTTCAAACTGGAACACATTCTGCGGGCGGTGGTGCTCCAGGATAAACCGGAAAATATCCAGGGTGAAATCCCGCTTCATGTTGAACGTGCGGTCGAGAAACTTGATGACCCGCCCGTGCTGCATCAGGTAGAGCAGCGTCTGTTTGATGTGCGCGTCGGGCAGGTAACGCACCTTGTTGTCGAGACTGGCGAGGCAAAACTCGCATTTGTACGGGCAGCCGCGGGAGGTTTCCACATACAGGACTTTCGTAGCGAGCGTGTCGGGCGGGTCGTTGCGCCAGGGCTGGATGTCGCGGTATGCTTCGACATTGAAAATAGCCGGATCGGAAAAATACCGGATGGCGCCGTCGGGTGTTTTGCCGGCCACATTGGGCAGGTGGCCGACTTCCGGCCACGCGTACAAAAAGGCCCGGAACGGTGTTTCGCCCTCCCCGGTGATGATGAGGTCCACTTCCGGACGCGCCAGCACATCCTGCCAGTCGTAACTCACTTCCGGGCCGCCGAGCAGCACCTGTACCGAAGGGTTTATGGCCTTGATTTTTCGGGCAACATCAAGTGTCTGGGTGATGTTCCAGATGTAGCAACTGAAGGCGACGACGTCGAAATCGGCGCAAAACCGCGCAATTTCGTCCCGATCCTGGTTGATGGTAAACTCCCGACATGCCAGCCCGGGCCAGTCGCGGTTCAGTTCGTACAGCAAACGAATGGCCAGGTTGGTGTGGATGTACTTTGCGTTGAGAGTTGTGAGCAGCACCTTCATCGGGCTGCAAAGAACGAAAGGGAAACGGATACGCCGGCTACTTTTTAAGCCTTGTTTCGGCTGCGGGGATTACTTGCAAATCCGGGCCAATAGATTTTTATAAATTTAATGCGAAGACGAATTGCCCTGGAATTGTGGCTTTTTTGAGCGTTTTCAGGTGGTTTCAGGTTGAAGACAATTCTGGTCAGATGTTGGCAAAATCGAGGCTGGAGCAAGCAAATGCCTTCCGGATTACTTTTGTTTTCGATAGCATATTACCCTGACCTGAATTCAAAAAAGTATGACCATCCGCGACCGCCTCTGGAAAACGATCTTCGAGGATTTTTTCCAGGATTCCATGTTTTTCTTTTTCCCCGATCACGCCAATGAGATTGACTTTGCCCATGCGCCGGAGTTTTTGGACAAGGAACTCAGCCGGATTTTCCCACGCAGCCTACAACAGAAGGGCCGTGTGGTGGACAAATTGGTAAAAATCCGCCTCTACGACGGTGCGACGGGTTGGCTGCTGATCCACATCGAAGTGCAGGGGTATCACGACCCCGACTTTCCCCTGCGGATGTTTCAAGCTCAGTACCGGATATCGGAGCGCTACGGCAAACTGGTAGCCGCTTTGGCCGTGCTCACCGACGACGACCACGTTACAGCACCGAACGCCTACGAACAGAGCATCTGGGGCACACACCTGCGCTATGTGTATCCAGTGTACAAGGTGTCGGCCCATCCGCCGGAGTCGTTTGCCGGGAGCGTCAATCCCTTCGCCATCGTCATGGAAGCGGCCTGGTACGGCTTGAAAAAGCACAAATTGGATGACGAAGGCAAGATGAAAATCAAGTTTGCGCTGGTGCGTAAACTCCTGCGCAAAGGCTACGACAAAGACCGGGTGCGCAAACTTTTGGACTTTATTGATGGCTATGTGAGTTTTGATAATATCCAATTGCACGATAAATTTGCGGAGGAAATTGACAAAAACTTTAAAACTGCTCCAACCATGACTATCGAACAAATCGTCACACAGCATTACAAAAGACTGGCTCGGAAAGCAGGTCGCGAAGAAGGTCGTGCCGAAGGACAAGTGATAGGTCGCGAGGAGGGCCGTATAGCTGGTCTCGAGGAGGGTCGCGAAGAAGGTCGCGAAGAAGGTCGCGAAGAAGGCCGCGAGAAAGGCCGCGAGGAAACTACCGAAAACCACATCCGGAAAATGCTGCTCAAGGGATTTACCGTCGAGCAAATCGTGGACGTGCTGGAAGTATCTGCTGAATTAGTGGCGCAAATCCGCGAAAAAATAACCCGCGAGCAGGGCTGACCTGCTCGCGGGTCTTGTCTATCAATTCCCCATCTTGATCTCAATCGCCCCGTTCGGCTTGTCGAAACCCGACAGAGAGTAGCCGAAGGTGAGCATGACGTAACGCCCAAGCGCATTGCTACGCTGTTGCTCCACGTAGTTCAGGCTGCTGTTCCGGGTGATGCCCTGGTTTTGCGCCAGTAAATCGAACACCGACAGGCGGAGGCGCGCGCGGTTGTTTTTCAGGAAATAGTGCGTCACGCCGGCCCGCCACAGCGGAATGGCGGTGCGCTCGCCGAAGGCCTCTTCGGAGTACACCGTGTACTCGAATTGTGTTTCAAACATCCAGCGCCGCACCGGCGTGTAGCGCAGTTCGCCGTACCAGGCGTGGTTGGCAAACTGCTGGTTTTGCGCTGTGCTCACCGACCAGTCGGTACTGGTGGTGTTCAGCCGGATACCGGCCAGCGCGTCCACCACGTCCTTGTTTCGGTTTTCCAGGGAGAAATCAATACCATTGCGCCAGTCGCGCACGTCGTTTTGTACGGCGTTCACGAACAGGATGCGTTGCGACAGGCTGGAATTTACGCGCAGGTTGAATTTTATTTTCAAAGGCCGGATGGGCGCTCCGTACTGGAGGCTGCCGCGCAGGGCCGTTTCCCGATCCACATTCAGGGGCGTAATGCTGCGGCGCAGCAGGGAGTCAATCGCAGTGGCGTTCGTGATTTTGTCCGTCGTGTACGAGCCGGTCAGGTTGGCAAAAAACGAAGTGAACGAAAACTGGTCGTACAGGAAGTAGCCGAGGCGCAGTTCGTGGGTGTACTCGGGTTGCAGGCTTGGGTTGCCGATGTACACGTTCAGCGGGTCGCTGTTGTTCACCACCGGTTGCAACTGCTCCGGCGAAGGTTCGGTGAAGCGGGTGGTGTAGCCGAAGTTCAGGTGGTTGGCCGTGGCAAATTCGTACTCGCCGAACACGGCAGGCAGGAACCGCGAAAAGCGGGCGTTGAACGGCAGGTTTTCGCCCACCAGGGTGTTTTCGAGCCGCGATTCCTGGAAGGCCACACCGGCTGTGATCTTGAATTTATCCCGGTTCATCATCAGGTTCATGCCCGCCCGGTCGTACACATAGCCCCGGCGGAAATGGTTGCTAAGGTTGTCGTTGAGTGTTTCGCCACCGGGCACCTGATCGAAGAACTCGCGGCGGTTCTCGTTCGTGTAGTTTTGCCGGGAGGCGTTCAGTTCGAGGTAGCGGCGGCGCCCCAGCGGTTCAGTGTAGGTGAGCGAAAGTCCGTATTGGCTACCGCCGTCGGCCACATCCTGCCGTTGACGAATGGTGTCGGTGATCGGCGTTTTGGCATACAGGCGGTTGACGGCAAACAGCGAGCCGTCCTGCGTGCGGTCGTTCAGGCCGAACGAGCCTTGCGCCACCACCGCGCGGCCGGGCCGCCGGAAACGCAGGCGGTACTGGAGCGAGGAGCGCAGGTTGTAACTGTTGCCCTCGCTGAGGTAGTCCCGCAGACCCTCGTTTTGCAGGTTTCCGAAAGTGTTGTAAGCCGCCGTGTTGCCGCGACTGTCGAACAGGGCCTCATTCAGGCCGCCGTTGGCGCGCAGGATGAGGCTCTGGAACGAGTCAATCCGGTGGCGGAAATGCAGGCTCAGATTATGGCCGAAGTTGCGACTCAACTGGTCTTCCTCCTCCGTGCCGGTAAACAGGCCGCCCGCACCAAGGTTCTGGCTGTTGCTGCTGAGATCGAGATCGTTGCGGAAGCGGTTGAGAAAATACGAGGCCGTCAGTTCGGTATTTTTGGAAAAATCCTTGCTCCAGTTCAGGCCTCCGGCCAGCGAGGCGCGGATGCCCTGTGTGCCCTGTCCGGTGTTGAGCGGGATGCCGCCCCCACCGTCGCCGCCGATCTGGATGCGCCCGCCGCCGCCCGACATCATGGCGCCGATGCCGCCCATGAACTGCATGTAGTCGTCCATGGAAAAACCCTGCTGGTTGGTGTTGTTGGCCATGCCGATCACCGACAAGCGGTCGCCGGGGGTGAAGCGGTTGAGGTTGAACTTGCCCTCATAGCGCCCGTCGTTGCCGGCGCCGGCGTCGCCTTTGCCGAAATAGCCGTCCTTGTGTCCGTCCTTGAGTTTGAGGTTGATGGTGCGCTCGTCCTGTCCGTCCTCAATGCCGGTGAACTCCGCCATGTCCGATTTTTTGTCGTACACCTGCACCTTGTCCACGGCTTCGGCGGGCAGGTTTTGGGTAGCCACACGGGTGTCTTTTCCGAAAAACTCCTTGCCGTCCACGAGTACGTTTTTCACGTCCTCGCCGTGGGCTTTCACGGTGCCGTCGCGTTGCACTTCAATGCCGGGCATTTTTTTCAAAAGTTCCTCCACAGCGTCGCCGGGCTGCACTTTGAACGCAGCGGCGTTGTACTCCACCGTGTCGCGGCTGATGCGCATGGGGTCTCGTTCGGCACTGATTTCTACAGCGGGCAGCACCTCGCTCGAAGGTTCCAGCCGGATTTGGCCGAGGTTCATTTCAGCACGACCGGGTTCTACTGTAACCGTTTGCCAGTGGGTAGTGTAGCCGAGGTAGGTGGCCTGGAGCAGGTAGGTGCCGGCAGTTCGGGCTTTCAGGGAAAAACGACCCTCGGCATTGGCGGTAGCGAAAGCATGCATGACGGAGTCCTGCGTCATCAGCACGACGCTGACGGCGGGCAGGGCGGCGCCGGTGTTGTCGGTAAAAGTGCCCTGCAGCACCGTTTTTTGGGCAAAAGCGGTGGTGCAGAGCAGGGAGAAAAGTATGGGAAGGATTGTTTTCATAGCGTAATCGAATGTGTTTGTGTGGGTGCGCCCCGTGGAGGGAAGGTGTCACAGAGGCTCACAGAGTTTTAGAGGCTCACGGAGTTTTTCCCTTCGTAGAGGGGAGGTGTCACAGAGGCTCACAGAGTTTTAGAGGACACAGAGTTTTGATTTGTCATTCTGAAGGAATCTGTCCGCTCTTAATCGGGAAAAAAACTCTGTGCCCTCTAAAACTCTGTGAGCCTCTGTGACACTTTTACTCTACGGTCTCAATTCCGGTCTTCCGTATGAATAATCATGCGCACGCCCTTGCCCTGGCCACCCATTTCCACACCCATTTCTTTCATTTTTTCTTCTTCGATGGCCTTGAACTCGGCGGCTGTGACCTTTTTGCCCTTGGAGGGTTGTTCGATTTTATCTACCGGCTTCAGGTCCACTTTGGTGACGATGGTGGTGCGTTGGCCGTTGTCAATATCCAGTTCGAGGATAAGGCCGGGCAGCATCCCGTAGGTGCCGGGACCGGCCTGTACGGGGATTTGCGGGGTGAACCAGGCCACAGTTTGTTCGGAGCTGTCCTGCAGCACAGCCTTCTGGCACTCGTAGTTGCCGATTTTCTTTTTCTCGCCGGTGAGTTTCCATTTGCATTCGCGGGCCGGGCCGGTGACGAGGAAATCGCGACCAAAAAATTCCTGCTGATGCACGGTGTTGCCTTCTTCCAGGTCGGTGAACAGGATGCTTTCCGGGCGTTTCATTACGAATTTGAAATCGCTGCCGTCTTCTTCATGGGAAACTTCCACATCGCCTTCGCCTTTGGGGCCGGCGTTTTTGTACAAGGAAGCAGTTTCGTTGAATACCAGCATTTTGGAGGCCGACTGCGAAGGCGGGATCATTTTTTTGATGTTCTCGTCGGCATCGGGCATGTCGAACTGGATTTTGATGGTTTCCTTGTAGGTGATCTCGCCGGAGGTGGTTTGTGCATGGAGCAGGCCGGAAGCGAGTGCGAGGGTGATGAGCAAGAGTACTTGTTTCATAATTGTTCGTTTTATGATTACATGATTGCAGATTACATGATTTTAGATTTTTGAAGTATCCGTAACGTACACAACATGAAATTTGGCCAAAGGCAAAGCGGTCAACTCTACGCACATCAAAAATCTGCAATCATGTAATCTGCAATCATGTAATCCATGTAAATTGAATAGGGTGCAAAGGTAGTTTGCCTGCCTTTTGCCCGAGGTTAACGAACCTTGATGCAAGGTTAATTAAGGTTAACACCGGTTTTCGGCCCGATGAAAAGCCGCTACTTTTGGCCCCGGGATACAGAGGCCGTCTCATAAGTCGCACTTATGAGGCGGTCTTTTTTTTGGTGGTTCGCAATATCGAGCTATCTTTGGGGCATGTCCAGGACAAAAAAGAAAAAACGGCACAGCGTCGTCACGTTCAAGCCCTACGAGCAGCATCA
>JAEUUV010000136.1 GCA_016787285.1 Saprospiraceae bacterium
ACTGCCGCACACGATATGGCCAAAGAATGGACGCTCGGCGAGAAAGCCGCTACGCTAAAAAAAGAACCGGAATACGCAATTTTGGTAAGCCTCATCACCCCCTCGGTGGGCGAGACGCAGGCCCTGGAATACCTCGACGAACTGGAGTTTCTCGCCTCCACGGCGGGCGCCCAGACGATCAAACGTTTCACCCAGCGGGCCGACCACCCCGACCACCGCACGTTTGTGGGCAAGGGCAAACTGGAAGAAATCCGCCAGTACATCGAACGGCACGAAGAGGTGAACATGGTCGTGTTCGACGACGACCTCACCGGCAAACAAACCAACAACATCGAGGAGGCGCTCAAGGTGAAAATCGTGGATCGCTCCACCCTCATCCTCGATATTTTTGCCCACCGCGCCCAAACCGCACAAGCCAAAACCCAGGTGGAACTGGCCCAGATGAAATACCTGCTGCCGCGCCTGCGCGGTCTTTGGACCCACCTCGAGCGCCAGCGCGGCGGTATCGGGATGCGCGGCCCGGGCGAAACCCAGATCGAAACCGACCGCCGTTTGGTGCAGTTTCGCATCAAAAACCTGGAAGATAAACTGGAGGATATTGACCGCCAGTCGCAAACCCAGCGCAAAACCCGCGGCGAACTGATCCGCGTGGCGCTGGTCGGCTACACCAACGTGGGCAAAAGCACGCTGATGAACCTGCTGAGCAAATCGGAGGTGCTGGCCGAAAACAAACTGTTTGCCACTCTCGACACCACGGTGCGCAAGGTGGTCTTCGGTCAAATACCTTTCCTGCTGTCCGACACCGTAGGGTTTATCCGCAAACTGCCACACCATCTGGTCGAAAGTTTCAAAAGTACACTCGACGAGGTGCGCGAGAGTGACATCCTCCTGCATGTGGTGGATGTGGCGCACCCTCAGTTTGAAGACCATATCCGTACCGTGCAGAAAACCCTGCAGGAACTTGGCGCCGGCGAAAAGCCCATCCTGATGGTGTTCAACAAAATTGATTTGTACCGCGAGCGGTACTTCGACGACCTGCTCGACGCGGATACCCGGCGCGAACTGGAAGCCGATCTGGACGAACGTTTGCTGAATACCTACGGCGAACACGTGTTCCTGTCGGCCCATACCAAAGAAGGGCTGGAGTCGCTGCGCGAACGCATGACCCGGCTCATCAAGGAAGCATACGTGGTGCGGTACCCGCACCAGGTGAAAAGTTGGTAAGGCTTACCCGTTGGCGCGCAGGTTCAGGAAAACCTTGAAGCCAATGTTGGCAGAGATGACCTTGGCCTTGGTGTGGTAGTTGCCGCTGATGACAAATTCCAGGTTGCTAAACACGTCACGGATGTAAAAATAACCCAATTCCACGCCGAGGGTCAGGTCGAGTTGCTCCGGTGTTCCGGCATCGCGGATGGCTACGGCGTCGGAATTGAAATCGTAGCGCATGCCCACTTTACCCATTGCGGTGAAGGCGCTCTGGTGGTTTTTGGCGCACTCGTTGCCGTTGGAGCGGTACATGCCGGCACCGGCTTCCAGCAGGGCATACGGACGCCACAGGGTGGTTGCGCTGAACTCGTCCGACTGCGGATCGAACGTAAACGTAGTGCCGCCGCCCAAACGCGCCACACCCCAGTGGGTGCCGACGTTCATGGCCACTTCAAGGCCGGCGCCAAGGCGATGGCCGACGTTTTGCACGTCCGGCGTATGCGCATAAAAAGAGGGAATGTCGAGGAAAAGTCGGGGGCCGCCGTACTGGGCTTGCAGCGACAGGGCCGTGAAAAGCAAAAGCGGGAGGATGGAAAATTTCATAGTTCAAGATTGAATAATGTTCAGGTCGGTGACGGTTTCTGGAGATGCCGGTTCTGCACAACGCGCTGCCTGAACAGGCGCCCTGCCCCAAAAAGCCCGCATAGGTACGCATAGCCTGCGACATGGAAAAATACCCGCTGGATATTTCCCCGCGCCGAACGACCTTTGGGCCACAAAAAAACTGTCTGCGTGAAAAAAGAACCGTTTCATATAAGCGTCAATGACGAATTCAACCTCGATGTGCATCCTGAGGATGCCCAAAACCTTGATGTGATCCCCGACGGTTCCAATGTGTTTCATTTGCTGGAGGACGGGAAAGCCTACCGGGTTGAATTGCTCGACGCGGATTACACCCGCCGCACCTATACGTTGCGGGTCAACGGCACGAAATACACCGTTGCCATTTCCGACTACTACGAACGGCTGGTCAAAAAATTAGGTCTGCAAGCCTCGGGTAGCCATAAAATCAATGTTGTGAAAGCGCCCATGCCGGGTCTTGTCATCAGCGTGCTGGTAGAGCCTGGTCAGGTAGTGCAAAAAGGCGACCCGCTGCTCATCCTCGAAGCCATGAAAATGGAAAACGTGATCAAGGCCGCGGGCGAAGGCATCGTGAAATTCGTAGCCGCGCAAAAAGGGCTGCCTGTGGAAAAGGGTTTTACACTTTTGGAATTTGAATAAAACTTTTTGTTTTGTTTAAAACAAAATTGATTTAAGTTTGCCCCGTCGGCGGGACGCTCCCCTGATCCATGTCCCGGTACGGGCTGGTTTCATCAACTTTTTCACCAAACCTTGTTGCTATGAAAATTTTAAAATTCCTGCTCTACCTCGTGCTGGGCCTCGGCGTGCTGTGGGTAGCCCTCGGTCTTTTTGGCAAAAAAGACTACCACATTGAGCGCAGTATCGAAATTGATGCTCCGAAAGATTTGGTCTACGACCAGGTGCTGCATTTCAAAAACTTTGCAACCTGGTCGCCTTGGGCCAAGTTGGATCCCAACATGAAAGTCAGCATTGAGGGCACCGACGGCACTGTCGGAGCCGTGTACAAATGGGCCGGCAACGGCGATGTGGGCGCGGGTCAGGAAACCATCACCGCGCTGTCGCCGGAGCGTATTGACATTGAGGTCAACTTCTCCGAGCCGTTCGAGAGTACCTCGCCGACGTACTTTCTTTTTGAAGCAAACGACAAAAAAACCAAAGTCACCTGGGCTTTTGATATGCACATCGCCTTCCCCTGGAACGGTCTGGCCATGTTTACCGACATAGATGCCGGCGTGGGCAAGGATTACGCCAAGGGGCTGGAAAACCTCAAGCAGGTGTGCGAAGCCATTGCCCACAAAAAATACCGGGGCTACGAGGTGGCCGTCGAGGAAATTCCGGAGCGATTCTACGTCGGTGCGCGCAAAACGGTGGCGTTTCAGGATATGCAGCAGTTTTTTGAAACCACGTTCACAAAAGCGATGGAGCAAATCCAGAAAGGCGGCGTTACACCGGCGGGCGCTCCGGCAGGCTTGTTCTGGAGCTACGACGAGCAGGCCGGCACTGCCGATATGGCTGCAGCCATGCCGGTAGCCGCCAACCAGAAGTTCGGCGGCGGCATGAGCGTGTTTCCGATAGGCGGCAAGCCGGCGCTGGTGATCAACTACTTCGGCGCCTACGAAAAATCCGGCGAGGCACACTACGCCATGGACGATTACATGAAAGAAAAAGGCCTTCAAAATGTGCCGCCCGTGATTGAGGAGTACATCACCGACCCAGGCCAGGAACCCGATACAAGCAAGTGGCTCACGCGGGTTATCTATTTCGTGGAGCCGAAAGCGGCGGCTGTGGATACTTCGGCAACTAAAAAATAGATGGTTCCGGTGACTCGCCCGGTACTTGCAGTAGCATCGGGCGAGTCATTGGGGATTTAAAACCCGAAATAAACCCGCTGAAGCATTTGCGTTAGATGGGATTGTAATTGCCCCGGTAGCCTTATTTTTGCCCACTTTTTGGAAATCCGACACGCACATGCAGCACCACGTGGACATTGAAGCCCTGAACCACCAGATTCATTTGGAAAGCGCCTTTCTGGAAAAACTTCACGCCGAGACGGCCAAGTTGATCGTCGGGCAGGAAGCCATGCTTGAGCGCCTGCTCATCGGGCTGCTGACCCGGGGACACATCCTGCTGGAGGGCATGCCCGGACTGGCCAAAACGCTGGCCATCAAAACTCTGGCGCAGGCCGTGGACGCGCACTTCAGCCGCATCCAGTTCACACCCGACCTGCTGCCCGCCGACGTGCTCGGTACCCAGATTTACAACCCGGCCAAGGCGGAATTCACCGTGCGCAAGGGGCCGATTTTTGCCAATTTCATCCTCGCCGACGAGATCAACCGAGCACCGGCCAAGGTGCAAAGTGCCCTGCTCGAAGCTATGCAGGAGCGGCAGGTGACTATCGGAAACGAGACGTTTGCCCTGGAGGAGCCGTTCATCGTGCTGGCTACCCAAAACCCCATTGAGCAGGAAGGCACCTACCCGCTTCCCGAAGCACAAGTGGATCGTTTCCTGCTGAAAGTCAAGATCGGCTATCCCGGCAAGGAAGACGAGCGCGCGATCATCCGGCTCAACCTCAACCACGAGCACCCGCGCGTACGCCCGGTAGTGTCCAAAAGCGCTCTGCTCAGTGCACGTGATGTGCTGCACAAAATTTACATGGATGAAAAAATCGAGGAGTACATCCTCGATATCGTAATCGCTACACGCGAGCCGGCTAAATACGGGCTGAAAAGCCTGGCTCCGCTCATCAGTTACGGCGCTTCGCCACGAGCCAGTATTGCGCTGGCGCAGGCAGCCCGGGCGATGGCTTTCCTGCGCCGCCGCGGCTATGTGATTCCCGAAGACGTGCGGACCATTTGTGCCGATGTGCTGCGCCACCGCATCGGGCTTACCTACGAAGCCGAAGCCGAAAATGTGCGCCAGGAGGATATTATTGACAAGATTATGAGCACCGTGGAGGTGCCTTGACAGTTTTGAGTTTCGAGTTTTGAGTTTTGAGTTTTGAGTGCGGAGCCTCGGGTTGGGTTTCGCTGAATGTTCACCCCCGCCTTTGGCGGAACAACCAGATATCGTTGCTATGCCTGTCCCATTTTCCCGATTTCGAATTATTCCGGCGTTGACTGCTATACTGTTGGCCTTGGCCCTTCCTGTTTTTTCCCAAAAGGACTCGGCAAAAACAAAAAAGCCGGTACCGCCGCCACCGCCGCCAATGGATACTGCTGTGGTGAAGCGCTTCGACGCCGGCACTTCGCTGAAATGGGTGCGGCATTTTCGCGGGCGCCTTGACGACGTATCCGAGGTGCTGCTCTCCCTGGGCTACGACGGCAACAACTGCCGTGGGCAACTGACATACATCGAAAGCAAGGAACAATTTGACCTGACGGGCACGCTGGAAGGCATGGTGCTGCTGCTGAACGAGAGCGACAGCAAGGGAATGATCACCGGGCACCTCACCGGCACCCTGCAAAACGACCGGATCGAAGCCGAATGGACGAATGCCGTGAACACGCTCGGGGGTAGCCTGGAGGCCAAAGAGGTGAAGGTAAAAAGCCTGGCACCCAAACCCTGCGGCGAGAACAAGTGGGTGAGCCGCTATGTGGCCCGCTGGAACAACTCCCGACTGGACCTGACCCTGGCCCGGGTGAATAACAACCTGCTCAGCGGGTACCTCTGGATCGAAGCAGACGACAAAACCTACATGCTCAAAGGGAAGGTGCTGGCTGACGACCGGTATGAAATGCAGGCACTTTTGCCCAACGGAAAAATTGCCGCACACCTGACGGGCGACCTGAAAAGTCCGCAAATGCACGACTGCTCCTGGATCGGATCGGGAGAAAAACGCAGTTTCAAACTGGCCTTGCGCAGCAAATTACCTGTCGGTTGCATGGAGTTTGCCGACTACGTGAGCAGCTACGACATCCAGTACCCCCGCCCCGAGTGCCCTGAATGCAACAAAACCCTTGACCGGCACGCTGCAGAATGGGTTGAACGAAACAAAGTCGCCATGGCTGCTCAAAAGCGTGCGGCCCGACCGGAAAATCGCAATGCCCTGCGCGCCAACGGCTGGTATGAAGTCACCTGCTGGACCGAGACTCTTTTTTGCGGGCACATCACGCTGGCAGAGTCGTGGAAGGACAAAACCACGAGTATTCCCTTCAATTTCGACCTGCGCACCGGCAAGGAAATCACGTTTGAAGACCTGTTCAACCGCGGATTTAATGCCAAAGAGTGGTTTGCTGAATATGCCCGTAAGGAGTCGCCCAAGATGACCAAGTTTGCCAACGACCCGAAATTCCGCGAGTGGTTGTCGGCGGAAGGTTTTCCCGTTTTCACCATTCGCCGGGACGGGCTGGAACTCAGCACCTTGTTCCATCCGGTCTATGGCCAGCATAGTCTGTCGGTGCCGTACAGCCTGCTCAAGCCGAATATGCGGCGCGACAACCCGATTGCGGATTTGGTGAAGTAATGTTGCTCAGGCAAAACACCAGCCGCTTGCTTCCCGTACCGCTCCGGCAATCAACCGACGTTTTTCTTTCACATTCACGGGCGGGTATTTCGTGAAGCGTTTTACGCCCATCAAAAACGTTTTGAGCAGGTCGCCTTCGGCAAACGAAGACAACGCGTCCGTAGCGTTTTTGGCCATGCGGGCCGTAGCGTCATGCAGGAAAACCTGCAACATGGCGTCGTAAATTTCCTGCGGCTGAGGCTTCTCGCTGCGAGCCGCGAGTTTTTGCACCCGCAACAGCATGGACTCGGCCACGAACAGGTCAATGAGCATATCGGCGCAATTCATCAGGATTTCCTGTTCGTCCTTCAAGTTCAGCTTGCCGTCCATCTGCATTTTGGCGCCTGCGCCGGCTGTCATCAGGATAATTTTTTTGAAATCGGCGATAGCGCGATGCTCTTCGGCATAGTCACCATCCGCTTTTTCAAACGACGGCACGGACGCCAGTTCTTTTTGCACCGCCCAGGCCGGCCCGACAATGTCAAGTTGGCCTTTCAAAGCCCGTTTGAAAAGTTGATCCACCATCAGGAGGCGGTTGATTTCGTTAGTGCCCTCGTAAATCCGGTTGATGCGGCTGTCGCGGTAGGCGCGTGCGGCAGGGTACTCCTCGCTGAAGCCGATACCGCCGTGAATCTGCACATTTTCGTCCACACAATAATCCGTCACCTCGGAGCCGAACACTTTGAGAATGGAGCATTCAATAGCGTATTCCTCCGCTGCTTCGAGTGTGGCCTGGCCAAAGGTTTTGCCTTCGGCATCGCCCTCGGCTTTTTTATCCTGCATCAGTTGCGAAGTGCGGTAGGCTGCACTTTCCCCGGCGAACGTGCGAATGGCCATTTCCGCCAGTTTGTGCTGAATGGCGCCGAAGTTGCCGATCGGCTGGTTAAACTGGAGGCGTTCGTTGGAATATGTAGCCGCCATATCCACCACTTTTTTACAACCGCCGATGCACATGATTCCCAGTTTGTAACGCCCGATATTCAGGGCGTTGAACGCAATCAGGTGCCCTTTACCAATCTCGCCCAGTACGTTTTCGGCGGGCACCGATACGTTTTCAAAAAATACCTGCCGGGTGGAGGAGCCTTTGATCCCCATCTTGTCTTCCTCGGCGCCGAGCGTGAGGCCGGGCGAGTTGCGCTCTACAATGAACCCGGTGAATTTTTCCCCGCCGATTTTGGCAAATACGATGTAGATGTCGGCAAAGCCGGCGTTGGAAATCCACATTTTCTGGCCGTTCAGGACATAGTGCGTACCGTCGGCGCCGAGATCGGCGCGGGTTTTGGCGGCCAGGGCATCCGAGCCACTGCCCGGTTCGGTGAGGCAGTAGGCCGCCTTCAGATCGCCGGAGATGAGGCCCGGCAAATACTTCCGCTTTTGCTCCTCAGTCCCGAAGTAGAGAATAGGCAGCATGCCGATGCCGGTATGTGCCGCAAAGGCCACAATAATGGAACCTGCCGGGCCGAATACTTCGCTGATGACGGAGTTGGTGTTGGTGTCGAGCTCCAGCCCGCCGTACACTTGTGGCATGTGTGCGCCAAGCAAACCCAGATCGCCCATTTTTTTTAGCAGTTTGGGCGCGATGCCGTCCTCCTGCTTTTCGATTTTTTGGGCGTTTGGGTAAATTTCCTGTTCGAGAAAATCCACCGCCATCTGCTTGATCATCAGTTGTTCTTCGTTGAAATCCTCGGGGATGAATACGTCCTCCGGCTGGGTGTCGCGAATAAGAAATTCTCCTCCTTTGAGGACATCGGTTTGCACAAGCGTATCTGTCATGGCGGTAAATTTTATAAGTTATGGCGAATCTTCGCCACAAATGTAGGTGGGCTTTTGGGAAAAGGGCAAGCGTATCCGGTTTTTTTTACTTTTTTCCCAACCTTTGCCGCCCAATAACCTACGCATGCACTACGAAAATACCCTCGCGTTTGCGCAACGCCTGGATGCCGAAGACTCGCTCCGCTCCTATCGTGAGCGATTTCTTTTTCCGCAACACAACGGGCAACCCGTCCGGTATTTCTGCGGCAATTCTCTCGGGTTGCAGCCCGATACTGTACGCACCGCCCTTCTTGCCGAACTCGACCAATGGGCCGGGCATGGAGTGGAGGGGCATTTCCGGGGAGAACTGCCGTGGATGCACTACCACAAATTTTTGACACACCAATCGGCGCGGCTTGTGGGGGCGCTGCCGTATGAAGTGGTGGTGATGAACACCCTCACAGTGAACCTGCATCTGATGCTGGTCTCGTTTTACCGCCCTACCAGACAGCGGTACAAAATCGTGATGGAGGCCGGAGCATTTCCCAGCGACCAATACGCCATGGAAAGCCAGGTGCGTTGGCACGGCTTCGACCCGGATGATGCAATTGTGGAAGTAGCGCCGCGCCAAGGAGAGGACACGCTCCGAACGGAAGATATCGTGGCTGCCATTGAGCGGGAAGGCGAACAGGTCGCGTTGGTTATTTTCGGTGGCGTAAACTACTACACAGGCCAGTTTTACGACCTGCCGGCGATAACTGCTGCAGGGCACAAGGTGGGGGCGTACGTCGGCTTTGATCTGGCGCATACCGCCGGGAACCTGCCCCTGCATTTGCACGACTGGGGTGTGGATTTCGCGGTCTGGTGCAGCTATAAGTACCTCAACTCAGGACCGGGCGGACCGTCGGGGGTTTATGTGCATGAGCGTCATGGTGACAATCCTGCTTTGCCACGTTTTGCCGGTTGGTGGGGACATGATGAGGGCGAGCGCTTCAAAATGCGCAAGGGATTCAAGCCCATGCGCGGCGCCGAGGGCTGGCAACTGAGCAATGCCCAAATTTTTGCCTTCGCTGCGCACAAGGCCAGCCTGGATATTTTTGATGCCGTGGGCATGGAGGCGCTCCGCAAAAAGAGCCTGCGCCTGACGGGTTATCTCGAGTTTATACTTGACGAGGTGAACCGCAGCAAAAACCTGTTTCGCATCATCACCCCGCGCGATCCTGCTGCGCGGGGCTGCCAGATTTCGGCGCTCACCGACGGGCGTGGCAAAGCCCTGTTCGATTCTCTCACGGCTAACGGCGCTATTGCTGATTGGCGCGAACCGAATGTCATCCGTTTTGCGCCGGTGCCGCTGTACAACTCCTTCGAGGACGTGTGGCGTGTGGGGCAGTTGATTGAACAGTGCTCCTGAATATTCGGGCAGCAATACGCGGGTGAATCCCTAACTTCGCAGTCGTATTCAGAAAAAGCAAGGCGCTATGAACCTCTCTCTTGTCAACAAAAATGCGCTTGTCGGCGGCGCCAGTGCCGGCATCGGACGGGCGGTGGCCCTAGAACTGGCCGCTTTGGGCGCCAATGTCACGCTTGTGGCACGCACCGAAGGCACCTTGCAGGCTGCTTTGGAAGAACTTGACAAGTCAAAGGGCCAACAGCATGGCTACTTAGTAGCCGACTTCGACGATAGCCAGATTTTGCTGACCAAAATAACCGAACTCCTGCTGGCAAAGCCTGTGCACATCCTGGTAAATAACACAGGCGGCCCACCCGGCGGGCCGATCACCGGCGCCAAACCGGAAGACTTCCTGCGCGCCTACCACAACCACCTCATCTGCAACCAACTGCTGGCCCAGGCGGTATTGCCGGGCATGAAAGAATCGGGCTATGGGCGCATCATCAACATCATCAGCACATCGGTCAAGGAGCCGCTGGAAAACCTCGGCGTTTCCAACACTACCCGCTGGGCGGTGGCCAGTTGGGCCAAAACCTGGTCCAATGAGGTGGGCGCTTTCGGCATTACGGTGAACAACGTGCTGCCCGGATACACCGGCACCGGCCGGCTTCGGGAGATCATCGAAAAACGCGCCGCCGCGTCGGCTATACCCGTGGAAACGATAGAAAATCAGTTCCGGAGTCAGGTGCCATTGCGGCGTTTTGCCGAACCGGCAGAAGTGGCCGCCGCGGTGGCGTTCCTCGCCAGTCCTGCCGCCGGCTATATCAACGGCATCAATTTGCCAGTGGACGGCGGCAGGACGCGCAGTTTGTGATCAGTTGACCACCTCAATTCGGACGGTGTCTTTTTTGTCGAGTGATTTGCCGGTTTTTCCCTGATACAGTTCAAGGTAGCGTTGGTGCACCGCTTCGGGCTGTTTTTTCCCGTTGACGCGCAGCGCCTTGCCGGAAAGTTCCATGGAAAAATTGTCGGGATCGCTGATAAGTTTGTCCCGCAGCAGGTTGTTTTTCAGAAAGTCGCTGGTAGACTGTTGGCTCCGGTATTCGCGTTGTTGGAGCCGGCGAGCCTCATCCATTTCGGCCCGTACTTTACGCTGCTCGTCAGCCATTTCCCGCAGGGCTTCGTGCCGTGCTTTCCCGGCTTTTTCAAGTGCCCGACGGGCTTCTTCCAGTGCTTTCCGTTCCTCTTCACGGGCTTTGTTCCATTCTCTGCGATTTTGCCCGCGCTCTTTTTCCATTTGCCGGAGTTCTCGTTCGATCTCCCGATGCTGTCGTTCCGCCGATCGCAACGCTTCTTCCCGGATGCGGTCCAGATCGTGCTTGGACATGTTGAAGTGCTGGAATTGCATACCCTGTCCGTGTGGTATTTCAAAATAAAACGGCTCCGGTGCGGGCGCTCCCGGTGGAGTCGGAGCATCGGGCGGCGCAGGGAACATACCGTCGAAAAAGTGCTCAAAATGGAAGTTGTGCCCGTCGTCGTCCCAAAGGATGACACCCGGCATGTCCAACTTTTCGCCTTTTTCCAGTTTTCTGCCGTCCACCCAAACCTCCTTGTCTTTAACCCGGATTTCCACGGGTTTGCCTTCTTTTTCCAGCCGGATAATCGTGTTGCACTGATCGTCCACCTGGGTGGAAATGGTGGAACTGCGGGGGGCATGCGGCGCCCATTGCGCGCGTGGTGTTTCGGACGGCATCGGTGGAGCAGGCGGAGCCGGTGGTGCGGGTGGCGGTGGAGTGGCATCCCGGAGTATATTTTCCGTGAGGCTGCTGAACCGATCGTATTCCGCCGGGGGAATTTCCTTGCCGTCAATGACGAGTTTTGAAATCCGATCTCCCTCAAGTTGAATTTCCACTACCTGGTCGCCGTCTTCATGCACCACTTTGCGGGTAGCCTTCGGGGCGGGCGGCAGCGTGTCGGATACCGGCGTTTGCCAGGCCGGTTCTGCCGGTGGCGCGGGTGGGGCAAACCAGGCTTTGGGGGTTTCCACGATCTCGCGTACGGCCTCGACTAATGCAGGCGGGGTATTGGCACGCAAGGTGAAAAAGGCAGCAAGCGCTGCGAGCAGGGCGACAACAATTGTTTTTTCCATAGCTGTGGTGGGTGGTTGTGGCTGATGAAGGATTCGTTTAATGCGCTCGAGCAGGAGCGGGCGGCGGCGGAGCAGCGTGGCCGAACCGCTCAGGCCAAGAGCCGGAACCGGGACGGGACTAACGGCAAGCGTTTGCAAGTGCGCGAGGGTTTTGGCGTATGCCAGCCGGTTTCCGGTGAGGGCGACGGCCACATCATCGCAGCAGTTTTCCCGCTCGGCGCGAATCATGGCTGCCATCCACCATACGGCAGGATGGAAATAAAAAACCGCTTCCACGAAGGTTTGCAGCAGGTTGAACAGCCAATCGCGGCGGGCCAGATGCGCCAGTTCGTGGGCCAGTACGGCCTCCACTTCCGCGGGAGACAAGTAGTTGGCAATGCCGACCGGGAGTAAAATCAGGGGCTTGAAAAAGCCGAGGGCCATCGGTACGCGGACGAGTGCGGACTCCAGCAGAACAATAGGGCGGGAAACGCCGAGGTGGGTGGCTAATTCGCACAAGCGTTCCTGCCAAACAGCCGGTGCTGCCTGCGTTTGGCGCCGCCGCAACCGGTGGACGTAGTGCAATCCGGCGGCTAAGCGGAGCAGAAAAAACAAAAATCCGGACAGCCAAACCGCCACAATCACCGGGTGGTAGCCCTCCAGTTTCCCGGCGATCCACTCCGGCAATTCGGGCGAAACCGGAATCAATTCCGCACCGACTTCGCCAACGAGGGCAATAACTGTCCCGGACTGTTGGGGCTGTGTCGGTGCGTACACCCAGGCAAATGTAACGGCGGCCACAAGGCCAAGACTCATCAGGGCGCCGTATGCCGCCCGGTACCGCTGCCGGGCCGAACTCAGCCGAGGCAGTGCAAACCACAGGACAAGCGCTATGGCAGTCCCCTGCCATAGGGTATGTACCAGCGTCCAGCCCAGCGCCTGAACAACCGAATCGGGCAGGAAAAACGGACTATGCATCATGGTTCGGATTGATTTTGTTCGATTTGTGCAAGCAGGGCCTTGATTTCGTCCAACTCGGACGGGCTGGCTTCGTGGTTGCCCAGCGCCTGAAGTACGAGTTTCATAGCACTTCCCCGGTACGCCGCATCCACAAACTGCTGCAGCAGGACGGATTGCGTTTCCGCTTCGCTCACGGCGGCGGCATACACATGCGTGCGGCCATCTTCTTCCCGGCTGACCAAGCCTTTCTCGTGCATGATCTGCATGATTTTCAGGGTGGTCGTGTACCCGATTTCACGCGGGGCGGCGGCAGCGCGACGCAGGCTGCGGGGCGAATTTGCAGGATCGTTCAGCTGCTCGTTCACGGTGCGCACCGTGCTTGGGCCAAGCGCCCACAGCAGCTGAAGAATTTCGAGTTCGGATTCGGTTGGTTTGCTCAGTTGCATCTCCTGTTTTTTCAAAAATGACTCCCGGATGGACAATGTCTGCCCGGATGGAGTTGCAAACATCTACGAATTTTTTCGTAGAGAAAAATTTTTCTACGAATTTCTTCGTAGATGTGGCTGCTTACAAGCTGCCGGCAGTGCGCATGGACGCCGGACGGAGCAGATTTACGGAGGGACAATTTTGGAACGGAGGTAGCGCCTTCGGTTTTTCCGCCTAACTTTGTCAAAAAATCAAACAGCAGACATGGTTGACTATGCTGAAAAAATACTGAACTCACCCGATCTGCCGCAGGTGGTGAAGCGCCTGAATCAGGTGCTGGAGGAAGAAAACCGCCGACGCCACGAATTTCGCGAGTGGGTAACGCCGAGTATCAAGGCCGAATTTATCAATGGTGAAGTGGTGTTGCATTCGCCCGTCC
The DNA here is from genome assembly GCA_016787285.1 of Saprospiraceae bacterium. Taxonomy (GTDB): domain Bacteria; phylum Bacteroidota; class Bacteroidia; order Chitinophagales; family Saprospiraceae; genus M3007. The sequence continues at coordinate 13,445 of JAEUUV010000136.1, forward strand.
GGCGGCGGCACTGGAAGGTGACTGATTTGTTGTCTCGTTTGTTAAGTTTTTTTGCCGACATAAAAAAACTCGGTGTGGTGGGCACCGAAAAAGTCATGGTTGCCCTCACCCGCAATGACTACGAGCCTGACCTCGTGTTTTTTTCCAAAGAAAAAGCAGATCAATTTTCGGAAGACCAGCTGCTGTTCCCCGCCCCGGATTTTGTGGTCGAGATTTTGTCCAAAAAAACCGCCGCTACCGACCGTGGCGTGAAAAAACAGGACTATGCCGCGCACGGCGTGCAGGAATACTGGATTGTTGACCCGCTGCACCAGCAGATTGAGCAGTACTACCTCGCGCTGCCGACCGACACCACCTACCTGCCTGCCCGCATTTTCGGCCCCGACGACGATATTGAAAGCCGGGCGGTGCCGGGCTTTGTCATCCCGGTTCGGGCGATATTTGACTCTGAGGCGAATGTCCAGGCTATGCAGAAATTGATGCGGTAGGGAATTATGACAGATACGTCCGAGATACCGAGCTGTTGGTTTTGAATTACCACTTGGTTTTCAACACGTTTTGATGCTCTTCTTCTGTCCAGACCGGCCCGGTAAGCAGCAGGTCTTGCAACTTGTTCGACGGCTTCGCTGGAGGCATTTCCGCCTTTTTAATAGCCTCCACCAATTGCTTTCTTTGTCTGGAAGGCTATTGCATGACCAACTTTAAAAGTTGTTCGTAGCCGATCTCAAGATTCAGGTTCATGGCTTTTACTTTTAGGTTGAAGGTTTGGGCTGGCAAATTTAGGTTGATATGGCAAAAAAGGCAAATCACATATTCCGCCGATACTGTCCCCCCACCTCAAACAGCGCATTCGTGACCTGCCCCAGCGAGCACACTTTCACCGCCTCCATCAGTTCCGCAAAGATGTTTTCGTTGTGGACGGCTGCCTGTTGCAGGCGACGCAGGGCGGCTTTTGACTTGTCCTGGTTGGCGGCGTGCAGGTTTTGCAGCGTCCGGATTTGCGCTTCTTTTTCCTCCTCGGTGGCGCGGATGACCTCCTTGGGCAGGATGGTCGGCGAGCCTTCCTTGCTGAGGAAGGTGTTTACCCCGATGAGCGGCAGTTCGCCGGTGTGCTTGAGCGTTTCGTAGTACAGGCTTTCTTCCTGGATTTTTCCGCGCTGGTACATGGTTTCCATGGCGCCGAGCACGCCCCCGCGCTCGGTGATGCGGTCGAATTCAGCCAGCACGGCTTCCTCCACGAGATCGGTCAGTTCCTCGATGATGAACGAGCCTTGCAACGGATTCTCGTTTTTCGCCAAACCCAGTTCGTGGTTGATAATCAACTGAATGGCCATAGCCCGACGCACCGACTCCTCCGTGGGTGTAGTGATGGCCTCGTCGTAGGCGTTGGTGTGCAAGGAGTTGCAGTTGTCGTAAATGGCGTATAGCGCTTGCAGGGTCGTGCGGATGTCGTTGAACGCGATCTCCTGCGCGTGCAGACTGCGGCCCGAGGTCTGGATGTGGTACTTCAGCATCTGGCTGCGCTGGTTGGCGCCGTACTTGAAGCGCATGGCCTTGGCCCAGATGCGCCGGGCTACGCGCCCGATGACCGCGTACTCGGGGTCCACGCCGTTGGAAAAGAAAAACGAGAGGTTGGGCGCAAAGTCGTTCACGTCCATGCCCCGCGACACGTAGTATTCCACGAAGGTGAACCCGTTTGCGAGCGTGAACGCCAGTTGTGAGATCGGGTTGGCGCCAGCCTCGGCGATGTGGTAGCCGGATATGGATACCGAGTAAAAATTGCGGACTTTGTTCCGGATGAAATACGCCTGCACGTCGCCCATCACCCGCAGACTGAATTCGGTGCTGAATATGCACGTGTTCTGCGCCTGGTCTTCTTTCAAAATATCGGCCTGTACAGTGCCGCGCACGGCGGAAAGGGCATGGGCTTTTATTTTGCGGTACACGTCGGCTGGCAAAACCTCATCGCCGGTAACGCCGAGCAGGAGCAGACCGAGACCAGAATTGCCTTCGGGGAGAACCCCACCCCCATCCCCTCCCCCGGGGGGGATGGGGGCTTGATCCGAGCTGTTTTTCTGCATTCCGCCAGCGGAATGCCCGGCGGGAACTGAGGGCATGCCCCCCTCCCCCCCGGGGGAGGGGTTGGGGGTGGGGTTGTACGTAGGCCGCGGCAGCCCCTTGTCGTCATACTTTTCCTTCAATTTCGCCTCCACCAAGTGCTCCAGATTGTTTTCCCGGATGTACTTCTCGCATTGCTGGTCTATTGCGGCATTCATAAAAAATGCCGCAATAGTGGCCGCAGGGCCGTTGATCGTCATGGATACCGAGGTTTTCGGGTCGCACAGATCAAAGCCGGAGTAGAGTTTTTTGGCGTCGTCGAGGCAGCAGACCGACACGCCGGAGTTGCCGATTTTGCCGTAGATATCGGGGCGGTAGTCGGGGTCTTCGCCGTACAGGGTCACGGAGTCGAAGGCCGTACTGAGGCGGGCGGCCGGCAGGCCCTGGGACACGTAGTGAAACCGCTTGTTGGTGCGCTCGGGGCCGCCTTCGCCGGCAAACATCCGGGTGGGATCTTCGCCTTCGCGTTTGAACGGGAACACGCCGGCCGTGTACGGAAACTCACCCGGCACGTTTTCCTGCAAACGCCAGCGCAGGATGTCGCCCCAGTCCTGGTAGCGCGGAAACACCACGCGCGGAATGCGGGTGCTGGACAGGCTTTTCGAGAACGTTTTTACCCGCACCTCCTTGTCGCGCACGAGGTACACGTACTCGTCGGCGGCATAGCGTTGTTTCTTTTCCTCGTGGCCTTCGAGCATACGTTTGCAGCGCCAGTCGAGTTGGGTTTCGAGGGTGGCGTAGCGTTTTTGAAGCATGGGCAATAAGTCGTCAGACGGCTTGGAGCCGTCGGACGATTGGAGCATCTCGATGGTATTTTTCAAACTCCACAACTTCCGCGCAATGGCCACCTGCTGCTCCACGTCCTGATCGTACTTGCGGTTGTTTTCCGAAATTTCCGACAGGTAGCGGGTACGCTGCGGGGGAATGATGTAAATTTTTTCAGACATCTCCTCCGATGTGGCAAACTGGGAGTGTAGCCCGGCGCCACATTTTTCGTTCAGCAGGTCAATGACGCGGCGGTACAGTTGGTTCACGCCGGGGTCGTTGAACTGGCTGGCGATGCAGCCGAACACGGGCATGGCATCCACCGGCGTGTCCCAGGCATTGCGGTTGCGCTGCACCTGTTTGCGCACGTCGCGCAGGGCATCGAGGGCGCCACGTTTGTCGAACTTGTTGATCGCCACCACGTCGGCGAAATCGAGCATGTCAATTTTCTCCAACTGAGTAGCCGCGCCGAACTCCGGAGTCATGATGTACAGCGAAAGGTCGCTGTGGTCAATGATCTCGGTGTCGCTCTGGCCGATGCCGCTGGTTTCGAGGATAATCAGGTCGTAGCGGGCAGCCTTGAGCACATCCACTGCCGCATGCACATATTTGGAAAGGGCGAGGTTGGACTGCCGGGTGGCTAAGGAGCGCATGAACACGCGGGGATTGTGGATGGCGTTCATGCGGATGCGGTCGCCGAGCAGCGCGCCGCCGGTCTTGCGCTTGGAGGGGTCCACCGACACGATGGCGATGGATTTGTCTTCAAAATCGAGCAGGAAGCGGCGCACCAGTTCGTCCACCATAGAGGATTTGCCGGCGCCGCCGGTGCCGGTGATGCCGAGAACAACCCCACCCCCAGCCCCTCCCCCAAAGGGGAGGGGGGCTTGATCCGCGCGATCTTTGTGCATTTCGGTAGCGGAATGCCCCGCGGGAACTGAGGGCATGCCCCCCTCCCCCCCGGGGGTGGGGTTGAGCCGCGGTCGCACCTCCTGTTCAAACAGCTCCGGGCTATTCTCCGCAATGGTAATCAGCCGGGCTACAGCGCCGGGATTGCGCTCCGCCAGGTGCTGAAGTTCACCGTTCAGGGTATGGCCCACGGGAAAGTCGCATTTCTGGAGCACGTCGTTGATCATGCCCTGCAGGCCCATCGCGCGACCGTCGTCGGGGTGGTAGATGCGGGTGATGCCGTAGGCGTGCAGTTCCTCGATCTCGGAGGGCAGGATGGTGCCGCCGCCGCCGCCGAAGATTTTGATATGATCCGCGCCGCGCTCGCGGAGCAGGTCGTACATGTATTTGAAAAACTCGTTGTGGCCGCCCTGATAACTGGTGATAGCGATGCCCTGCACATCTTCCTGAATGGCGCAATCCACGATTTCCAGCACTGAGCGGTTGTGCCCAAGGTGGATGATTTCGGCGCCGCTGCTCTGCATGATGCGGCGCATGATGTTGATGGCGGCATCGTGGCCGTCGAACAGGCTGGCGGCGGTGACGAGGCGGACTTTGTTTTTGGGCTGGTATGCGACTGGATTTTGCATGGATATTTAGTGTGTACGTAGTCCTTGGCGGTTGATTTCGTAGGCGATGAAGGGGGCTTGCTTTTGGAGATAGCTGAACGAAATATCACAGTTTTTATATTCAAAAAAATAAGTCATCCTCTCGGTAACCAACTCGTCATCTTCATTTAATTTTAGTATTTTGATGGTTTCGCTGGCTAGAGTTGAAATGACCTTCTCGATTACTACTGGGTTAACCTCTACAAAGAAATTGTTGAAGTTTAGTACGAAGGTTTCTAAAGGCAAATTTGCAGGATCAACAATTCTTTTCACCCCTTTCCTGCTATTGAACCGTGCAGATACATACCTGTAGTTTTCCCATTCGTATGCCAACATGGGGTTACCGACTTTGTCAAGAAAATGGTCAATGGAGTGCTGGCCGGTGCTATGCGGAATCCAAGTTGAGCAATAGTTGCAAATACGCTTGTAGAGCTCGCTCATTGCTGGGAGAATTGCTTGCCAATAGGCATGTTTATTCCACGTTTGAGTATCTGGCTCGGGTGTAGTTTGCAGAAAGCGGAGTCCTCGCTGTCGAACCGTCGTATCAAAAATGGAAGGTTCCTGGAATAACATGACTGGCATCATAGTTCAACTCCATGTTTTTGGGCAAAATAATTCCATCGAATCCAAAAAGTATCATGCGCTTGGATGTGCTTCATGAGACTTTCTGAAGCCTGTCGTACTGCCTGCGTATCTGGCTTTTTTTCCTCTAATAATTTTTTTGCCAGACGAATGGCAGATTCTGCCTCAAGGCTTCTTGGCTCTTCCAAGCCTAATGCGTCAGTTAACCAATGATTTGCAGTACCCAATATTTCACGTGTCAGCGGATTGACTTCAATTTCAACCCCATTTCTATTTAATACAAAAACATTTGGTTCGGGGTCGCAAATATATGGCTCTAAAGAAGCAAGGGTCATGGGGGAGTGCGTCGTAATAAAAAATTGAATGTTTGGGAATGCCTTGAGCAGGCTGGGCACTACCTGCCTTTGCCACGACGGATGCAGGTGCAGATCCACTTCGTCAATTAAAACGACTCCCGATACTTCATTTATTTTCTCACCCATCCAAGGGTTCAAAACAGCACAGCGTAAAGCCAAATCGCTAAACAATGCAACCAAGTTTCGGGTACCATCACTAAGCATAGAATACGGGAGCATTTGGCCATCCTTGAAAAGGAGGGCAATGTCCTTGAACCTGAGATCATCGTAAAAAATATCTGTACAACCGGGGATGGTTTGAACTATGATCCGTTTGACTGACTCGAAAGGAGAAAAATCAAAATCAATATTACGCACACGATATTTCTCTTGGTTTCTTTCGCGTTTTTCAAACCATTTTTTGAATAAATACTGAGAGGATTTAGCTGTCGGAGCATTCAGGTAACCTTTGACACGCTCGCCATTCATCTCTAACCCGGTATCGTTGTTTTCGAGGAAAAGGCGGCCTGTTGAGTAGTAGGCAAATAAGGGTAATGATATGTCCTCGTTAGTTTGAATTGCACTATTGAGATAACTGAAATAGAGTTTAATATCATCAAACCTATTGGAATGACTAAACTTGACATTGGCCTTTTTCATCAACCTCGCCCAAGTGAACAACTTATCGGAATCAGATCCAACAGTACCTGTAGTCTCGATGCTTACAAAATCACTTTGCGTCCACTCGCCTCGCGCATATGTCCGTACACGCGGGTCTTTTTTGGTATGAAAAGCATAGCCAGCATCGGCTGATTTTGTTGGCATCGCCCCTTTTATCTCTCCAATTGCTCCGATCACTCCAAGTTTAATAGCCTCCAGCAATGCGGTCTTCCCGCTTCCATTAACACCAATGAAAACATTGAGATTGCGATGCAGGTACAATTCCAAATTCTCAAAGCACCGGAAATTTTTCACAATCAATTTTTGGATACGCATACTCCCTGAATTTGATGCTGCTAAATTATTCCCGCAAAAGTACACATTGCCCCAGCCAAATGCATACCTGCCGCTCTGCATCGAAAATCGTACTTCGAAATCCTCAACCCATCTTCCGCCACAGCCGCCCACCTTCTCGCCAGGCCCGAACAAACAGGAAGCCGAAGAATACCGCCGCGCCATACGCGTACAGGTTTGTGCTACCATCTCCGTTCTGCCCGAGCCACCACCCCGCTGCCGTCGCAGCTACCGTCAGTATCGCAAACAACACCTGTTGTACCGCCAGATACACCAGCCGGGCGCTGTCGCGCACGTCGGGATTGAGCATTTCCAGTTGGCCGCGCCGGGCGCGCTGGAGGGTTTGGCGCAGTTCATCGGGCAGAGCCAGGGTGTTGGTCACGGTGTTTTGCAGGAGTTCGCGGACGAAATTCATCAGGTCGCCGCGTTTGCCCAGCACGAAGTTTTGGGCGAACGGACGCACCACGTCAAGCGGGTTCAGTTTCGGGTCGAGGCTGTTGCACAGGCCGAGCAGCAGGGTGAGCATGCGGTTGAGCAACACGTACTCCTTCGGCACCTGCACGGCGCCGGTGATGCCGCCGAGGCCCACTTCCTGAATCAGTTGAAACAGGCTGTTGTCGAAGGGTTTCACCTGAATGTCCTTGAAATTCAGGCCCTCGAACTGCACCTCGTTTTGCAGGAAATTCCGCAGCGCGGTGATCATTTTTTCCGCCATGATCTGCGCCTCGCGCCCGTCGGCGATGAAGCCCATACGGCGGCAGGCATTGATCATGCCGTCGGTATCGTTTTTTACCGCCGACTCGATGAGTGCCGGGATGCCCTCGCGCATGGCGGTGCTGAGCCTCCCCGTAGCCCCGAAATCGAGCAGGACGAGGGTGCCATCGGGTTTCACCAAAATATTCCCGGGGTGCGGGTCGGCGTGGTAAAAACCGTCCACGAACACCATTTGGCAGTAAGCCCGCAGGATGCGCTCGCCCAGGTCGCGGCGGTTGATTTGCCAGGCGTCAAGTTGTTCCAGACTGGAAATTTTCACCCCCTCGTGCCAGGTGGTGGTCAGCACGCGGGAGGTGGAAAAAGCGGGGTGTACCTCCGGGATCACCAGTCCGTTTTGTCCGCTCAGGTTGTGGGCGACTTGTTGCATGGATTGCGCTTCCCGGCCAAAATCGAGTTCCTCCTCGATCATTTTTCGCAACTGGGTGTACAGGTGGTCCATGCCCTTGATGTCGAAAAACCAGGAGATGACCCGGGTGATCCGGCGTACCACTTCGAGGTCAATGCGGGCAATCTGTTCGATGTCGGCATGTTGCACCTTCACCACCACCTCGGTGCCGTCGGGCAGTCGGGCGCGGTGCGCCTGACCGATGGACGCGGCGGCAAGTGGCTCCCGGTCGAAGCGGGCTAAGAGTTCTTCCGGCGGCTTCCCCAACTCCTGCACGATGCGGGCGCGCACCTGATCGTAGGGGCGCGGCGGGATACGGTCTTGTAGTTCTTCCAGTGGTTTTTGGAAGGCTTCGGGCACGAAATTGCTCAGGATGGAGAGCATCTGCCCCACTTTGATGAACAGGCCGTTCAGTTCGAGGATGGCCTGTTTCACCCGATGAGCATTGCGCAGATGCAGACCGGGGATCCGTTTTTCGTAAAACCGGTCTCCAAAAAATTTTCGCCCCAGCATGAGCAAGCCGTAACTCGACATGACCACGAAGGCGATCCAGTGGGCTTTGCGCACACGCCGCGCGCCGGAATAGTGCAGTGTTGCCAAAAGTGATGAGCGATGAGTGATGAACGATGAGCGGTTACGCGCTCAATCCCAATTTTGCGGCGAGGATCGCATCGTTTTGTGCCAGCGCTTCCCGAACCAGTTGGTGCAACGTTTCGCGGGACGGATTGGCTGCCAGCGCGGCCTGCACCCGCGGGTCGGCCAGTGCTTCGTCGCGGTCGGGCAGGGTGGTGAGGGCTGCAATTTGCGCCAGTTCGTTGCCGGTGAGCAGGGAGCTGTGGCGCAGACTTTCGGGCAGCGCATCGAAACCCACGCCGATGTCGGTCACTTTTTGCACAATTTCCATCACCGCCTCGCCGCTGGCACGGGCGTAGTAAAACCGGCCCATGCGCCCCATGAGGTCAACCTTGTGCGGGTCAATGCGCCCGCTGTCGGTCAGCACGCTTTCAGAAATGTGCATGAGCACCATACGGCAGACGATAAGGTTGCCGGCGCCGCCTTTTTCCCCGAGGGGTAAAATATTTTCGATCACGCACTCCATCTGAATGGGGCTTTCCGCCACGCGAAACGGCCGTACCTTCTCGGAGGCTAAGGGCGTGAAGCCGGCTTTTTCAAACTCGTTCACCTCGGCGCCGTACTCGATGCTGCACAGGGCCATTTGCCGAACAATCGAGTAGGGTACGACGTTTATGACCACCTCGCCGGTGTCCTGCACGTTTTTGAGCGTATCCTTGGTGGTGTTGTTTTCCACCCGGCGGTTCGACGAAAAGATGAGGATGGGCGGGTTACTGCTGAAGGCGTTGAAAAAACTGTACGGCGCCAGATTCGGAATCCCGTCTTCGCTGATCGTGCTGGCAAAGGCTATTGGACGGGGCGCTACGGCGCCGAGAATGTACTGGTGTAAATCTTTAGTCGGGATTTGGGTCGGATCAATGGTCAGCATACGCTCGGATGTTTGCGTTAAAACTCCGCAAAACTACTACACGATATGAATGCACGAAATTGGAAAATCGGTCTGGTCCTGTTTGGGGCTGCGTTGGCCTTTTACTTTTATTACTACCGCCAGCCACGCTTCGTGGCTGGCGAAAAAACACCGGACTTCACAGCCGTACTGGCCGACGGCAAAACAGTGCGATTTTCCGACTTGCGCGGGCGCTATGTGCTCCTGCAGTTCTGGGGCAGTTGGTGCGGCCCTTGCCGGGCCGAAAATCCGCACCTGCGCGAGCTCTACCGCGAATACCAGCCAAAAGGTTTCGAAATTTTCAGTGTCGGCATCGAACGGAACCAGCGTGCCTGGCAGGCAGCCGTCCTGAACGACGGCATGAACTGGCCGTACCATACCCTGGAGTTGAACTACTTTGGCGGCGATCTGGCGCGGCTGTTTAACATCAAGTCCATTCCGGCCACCTTTTTAGTCAACCCCGACGGCGTCATCATGGGGGTCAACCAATCGCCCGATCAGATCAACCGAATGCTTCGGGAAGCGCTCTCCAACCGCTGACAGAATGGCACCCACCGCCTCGGGGCACAATAATTGTGCAACGCAGGGGCCTGAGATCCAGACCTTCCAGGTTTTTGAAACCTGGAAGGTCTACGCAAAAGACGCAACACAAGAGTCATGAAAGACAAACACCACGAAAAAGAAGAATCAACTCCAAAGGAAAGCAACGCCGAGCAGGTCGAAAAGTCCGAAGAGCAACCTGAACAGCCGGCGCAAGCCGAAGGACTGCAACAGCAACTCGACGACATGCGCACCAAGTACCTGTACTTGTTGTCCGACTTTGAAAACTACAAACGCAACGTCGCCAAAGAACGCCTCGAACTCCAGCAGACTGCCGGTCGTGACATCATGGCAGCCCTGTTGTCAGTTCTTGACGATTTTGACAGGGCCGCCAAAAACGGCGGACTCAACGAGGGCATGGCGCTGATTCACCACAAACTCCTGCAAACACTGCAATCTAAAGGCCTCGCGGCTCTGGATTACAAACCCGGCGAACCCTTCAACCCCGATACGCAAGAGGCGGTAGCCGAGATTCCGGCGCCTGCCGAAAACCTGAAAGGGAACATCGTGGATGTCGTGGAAAAAGGCTACCAACTCGGCGACCGCATCATCCGCTACTCCAAGGTTGTAGTGGGAAAATGACCAGCAAAATATGGCTAAACGCGATTATTACGAGGTGCTTGGCGTACCAAAAAACGCCGGCGACGACGATATAAAAAAGGCTTACCGCAAAAAAGCGGTTGAGTTCCACCCGGATAAAAACCCCGGCGACAAGGCTGCAGAAGAGAAATTCAAGGAAGCCGCCGAGGCCTACGACGTGCTTCGCGACGCCGACAAGCGCGCCCGCTACGACCGCTATGGCCATGCCGGTGTGGACAACATGGGCGGCGGTGGCGCCAGTTTCGAGGGTATGTCCATGGACGATATTTTCCGGCGTTTCGGCTTCGATACCGAAGATGTGTTTGCGGAATTCTTTGGCGGCGGCGGTCGGCGCGGCGGTGGCGGCTTTGGCGCCCGTTCGCGTGGCGAGCGCGGCACCAACCTGCGGATCAAAGTGAAAATGACCCTGGAGGAAATCGCTACCGGCGTCAATAAAAAAATCAAAGTGCGCAAACAGGTACGGTGCAGCACCTGCAACGGCAGCGGCGCCCGCGACGGCAGTTCGGTGGACACCTGTGCCACCTGCCGCGGGGCAGGTACCATTCGCCGGGTCACCCAAACACCCTTTGGCGCCATGCCGGTAGCGGAAGTTTGTCCGGCATGCAGCGGTAGTGGGCAAACCATCCGCACACCGTGCAACACGTGCAAAGGCGCCGGAAACATGCCCGGCGAGGAAACAATTGACGTGGACATTCCGGGAGGCGTACATGAGGGTATCCAGTTGTCCATGTCGGGCAAAGGAAATGCCGGCGCCAAAGGCGGCCCTGCCGGCGACCTCATCATCAGCATCGAGGAAACGCCGCACGAGCACTTTACCCGCGAAGGCAACAACATTCTGTACGAACTTTTTGTCAACGTGGCCGATGCCGCGCTCGGCGCCCAGATCGAGGTGCCCACGCTTGACGGTCGCGCCCGTATCAAAATTCCAGCCGGCACCCAGTCGGGCAAAATTTTCCGCCTGCGCGAAAAAGGTCTGCCTGCCCTCCAGAGCTACCACCGCGGCGACCAACTCATTCACGTGAACGTGTGGACGCCGAAAAAATTCAACGACGAGGAGCGCCGCTTGCTGGAAAAACTGCGCGACATGCCCAACTTCAAACCCAACCCGGGAAATGAAGACAAGGGCTTTTTTGAAAAAGTGAAGGATATTTTTAGTTAACGAGGCCGTCTCATAAGTCGCACTTATGAGGCGGTCTTTTTTTTGGTGGTTCGCAATATCGAGCTATCTTTGGGGCATGTCCAGGACAAAAAAGAAAAAACGGCACAGCGTCGTCACGTTCAAGCCCTACGAGCAGCATCA
>JAEUUV010000137.1 GCA_016787285.1 Saprospiraceae bacterium
GATGCTGCTCGTAGGGCTTGAACGTGACGACGCTGTGCCGTTTTTTCTTTTTTGTCCTGGACATGCCCCAAAGATAGCTCGATATTGCGAACCACCAAAAAAAAGACCGCCTCATAAGTGCGACTTATGAGACGGCCTCCACATAATCATAATGTTCCGCGGAGTTCCTGCTCGCGCTCAATCGCCTCGAACAGGGCCTTGAAATTCCCTTTGCCGAACGACTTGGCGCCGCGGCGCTGGATAATTTCGTAAAACACCGTCGGGCGATCCTGCACCGGTTTGGTGAACAACTGGAGCAGGTAGCCGTCTTCGTCGCGGTCAATGAGGATGTTGAGTCGCTTGAGGTCTTCGATATTTTCTTCGATGTGGCCCACGCGCTCCAGCACGTCCTCGTAGTAGGTTTCGGGCACGTACAGGAAGTCCACGCCGTTGGCCCGCAATTGGCTCACGGTGGCGATGATGTCGTTGGTCGCTACGGCAATGTGCTGCACGCCTGCCGAGCGGTAGAAGTCGAGGTACTCTTCGATCTGGCTCTTTTTCAGGCCTTTGGCCGGCTCGTTGATCGGGAACTTGATGTAGCCGTTGCCGTTACTGACCACCTTGGACATGAGGGCGCTGTACTCCGTGCTGATGTCTTTGTCGTCGAAGGTGATGAGCAGTTTGAAGCCCATCACGTCCTGATAAAATTTCACCCACTTGTTCATGCCACCGAGTTCGACGTTGCCCACGCAGTGGTCCACAAACTGGAGGCCGACCGACTTGGCCGGGTACACGCTTTTGCGGGATTCGTAGCCGGGCAGAAAGGGGCCGCTGTAATTGCTGCGCTCCACGAGGGTATGGATGGTTTCGCCGTAGGTTTTGATGGCGGCCATGACCACCTCGCCGTGTTCGTCGCGTACGGTTTTGGGGGCAAAAGCACTTTCGGCGCCGCGCTCGAGGGCGGTGTAGTACGATTTTTCAGCGTCGTCCACCCAGAGGGCCAGCACCTTCACGCCGTCGCCGTGCCGGGCGACGTGGCGGGCGATTTCATGCTCGGGCGACAACGCGGAGGTGAGCACGAGGCGGATTTTGTTTTGCTGGAGCACGTAGCTCACGCGGTCGCGCACGCCGGTTTCGGGTCCCATGTAGGCGACCCATTGAAAACCGAAGGCAGCCTGATAGTACAGGGCGCTTTGTTTGGCGTTGCCGACGTAAAATTCGATGTGGTCGGTGCCGTTGATCGGAAAGGTATCGGCGCCATTCATCGTGGCCGCTGGAGCGGGTTGGGTAAGTATATCCATGACGGTGGGTTGTAGAGAAAAACTAAGTAAATAATTCGTTTACAGTGCGTTCAAAATCCGGCGAAATAGTCGGCAAAGGTACGGCAACAAAACTTACCGCACCACCATCTGGTACCCCTCGCCATGAATGTTCAGTATCTCGATTCCGGGGTCGTCTTTGAGATACTGGCGCAGTTTGCTCACGTACACATTCAGGCTGCGGCCACGCAGTTGGTCGTCGTCGCCCCACACCCGGCGCAGAGCCGTATCGCGATCAATGATGCCTTGTCCGGCATCGCAGAAATACTGGAGCAATTTGGCCTCAATGCTGCTGAGTTTGGTTGCATTGCCGGCCAGCGCCAGTTCGCGCGCGGCGGGGTTGAACGTATATTTTCCGATGGCATATTCGGTTTTTTGCGGTTGCAGCCCGGCCTTGCCCCCGCTCCGCCGAAGCACGACCTGAATACGCAGGTACAACTCCTCCATGCTGAACGGCTTGGTCACATAGTCCTCGGCGCCAAGGTGGAACCCCTTGATTTTGTTTTCCTTGGCCGCTTCTCCGGTCAGGAAAATGAACGGTACCTCGGGATCAAGACCGCGAATTTCTTTGGCCACCGAGAAGCCGTCCTTGAACGGCATCTTGACATCGAGAATACACAGGTCGAAGCGGCCTTTCTGAAAGGTTTCCACGCCCTCTACCCCCGAGTGGCATAGAGTGGTTTTCAGCCCCCGGTCGCCGAGGTATTCGCAAACCAGCGGGCTGAATGCGCGGTCGTCGTCTACAAAAAGCAAATGCGGGTTTTCAGTCATGACAGATCGTTTTCGGCACAAAAGTCCGGTTTTTACCGCTGGTAACCAAACGCGAGTTTTACGCCCCTTTTTACACTTTTTTACACTTTCTTACACATGCTGAAGCTTCCGGCGGGCAGGTTGCCGGAACTTTGTTTCAAAATTCCGACGCTATGCGTTTGCTCGCTTTTACCCTGTTTTTTGTGCCTGTAATGCTCTCCGCCCAGCCGCTCCGCCAGGACTGGCAACAAACACCCGCAGGCAACACCACCCTGCATGCCGTGCGGGAAGCCACCAACGGCTACATTATTGCCGTAGGCGAAACGACCAGCAAAACCAACGGCGGCTCCGACGGGCTGCTGCTCATCGCCGACCACAGTACCGGACAGTTGGTAACCGAACTGCGCCTTGGCGGCTCGAAAGACGACGTGCTGTACGCCGCCGTGCAAACGTTCGATGGACGATTCCTGCTCGCAGGCGCCACTGAATCGGCGGGCAAGGGCGACAAGGATGCCTGGCTCGTCCTCGTGGACGAGCGCGGGCGCAAGGTATGGGAAACCACCCTCGGCACGCCCGGACGCGACGAATGCCGCGAAATGCTGCTCCTGGCCGACGGCGCCGTCCTGCTCGCCGGAATACAGAACGACAAAAAATCCGGCGACATCTGGCTGGCAAAAATGGACGGGAAAAAGGTGCTGTGGGAAAAAACACTTGGCGCCGGCGAGTTTGAAACCATCAGCGGCCTGGCGCTTGCGACCGACGGCGGCTTCGTTTTTTGCGGCAATACCGCCAAAAAAGCAGGAACCGGCGCCGGAGATATTTATTTGGCCAAAACCGACGGCCGCGGCGATCTGCTCTGGAAAAAATGGTTTGGCGAAGGCGAGTGGGAGGAAGCCCTTGACCTGATCGTAACGCACGATGGCGGCTTTGCCATCGCCGGCCTGACCAAGTCCAAAGGCGCGGGCGACCTCGACTGCTGGCTCCTGAAAACCAGTCGCGACGGGTTCAAACAGTGGGACAAAACCTTTGGCGGCAAATCGGCAGATATGGCAAACAGCCTGCATCAAACCCACGACGGCGGTTTTTTGCTGGCCGGCGCTTCGAAGTCCAAACGTATCGGGACCCGTTTCTCCGACGCATATTTTGTGCAAACTACCCCGGGCGGCGAACTTCAGTGGGAACAATACCTCGGCGACGACCGCGAAGACGCCATTTCAGCGCTTGCCCCGCTGCACAACGGCAGCATTGTCGCCATCGGCACTTTCGACGGCGGCTCGGCCCGGCTCATGCGTTTGTCCGACCCCGAATTTTCACGCCTTGCAGCCATTGCCTTGCGCGACGCCGCCACGGTAGAACTTTCCGAAGCCACCGTGCGTAGTGCCGACGGCACGCTCACACCCGGCGAAAGCGCCTACCTGCACTTTCGGGTTTCCAACCGAACCGACCTTGACCTGCACGACCTGCGCGTGACCGCCGACAACCCCGAAGCCAATGGATACCTCGCGGTCTGGAGCGCCAACTACTTCGGCGTCTTGCACAAAAACGGCCACCTCGACGTACGCATTCCCCTGCTGGCAGCCTCCGACCTAAACGACGGCCAACAGCGCTTGCGCATCGGCTTAAGCAGTGGAGAAAAAAGCCTCAAGTCGTTCGAAACAACCGTCGTGCTGCGCAAACCCAAGCCTGCCACCCTGCTCCTTGCCGATCATACATTCGCC
This sequence comes from Saprospiraceae bacterium, assembly GCA_016787285.1. Taxonomy (GTDB): domain Bacteria; phylum Bacteroidota; class Bacteroidia; order Chitinophagales; family Saprospiraceae; genus M3007. Next base: position 3,767 of record JAEUUV010000137.1, read on the forward strand.
GCCAGCGGATACTCCGACGAGATCGTGTTGAGCGTTCAGTTTGAAAACAGCGGCGACACCGCCTCGCTCGCAAGCGAACTGCGGTTCGTTTGCCCGGAGGGCATAAAACCTGCCGGCGCCACGATTTTTAAAATGGGCGTTCTGGAACCGCATACCCGCAAGGAAGTCAAATTTTCTTTTGTAAAAACACCTCAGTTCACAGCCCCCATGGCCGCCATCGCGTGTGTGGCACTGGAAAACAGCGTCGAAAAAGCCCGCAAGACTTTCGAGTGGCAAGCAACCGGCAAGGCATCCATTCTGGCTACCGGCCCCATCCTGATCTGGACCGACCCGGCACCCCACGAAACCGGCAGCAACAAAGTGCGGCGTACCGAGGACCACTTCGAGTTCAAAATGACCGTCGTATCGGCCAAGCCGCTGGAGCCAAAGAATTTCAAGATGAAAGTCAACGGCGTGGAAACAGAAGGCTCTAAGTTCAACGAGGAAGACCTGTCGCCGCCCAAACGCGAAAACGCCCAGTACACCTACACGTATCGGAACAAAATCCCGCTTCAGCAAGGGAAAAACCGGGTGGAAGTAGTGGTAGACGGGCAGGCGTCCGATCATCTGGACGTGGAATTTGCGCCCGAGCGCGCCAACCTGTTTGTGCTGGCCATCGGCCCTTCGCATGCCGACCTGAAGTACACCGCGAAAGATGCGGCCGATTTTGCCGCTGCATTTGCCGGTCAGGAAGGACAACTGTACAACCGCGTGGTAGTGAATGTGCTGAACACCCCGGATAAAACCGATCTCACCGGTATCAAACAGGCGGCCTTCGACCTCGCCTACCAGTGGGACGACAAGCAGATCAAACCCACGGATGTGCTGCTGGTGTTTGTTTCGTCGCACGGAAAAATCGTGGACAACCGCTTCAAAATTCTGCAAACCGGATACAACCCCAAGTACGAACGGCTGGCTGTGGATTTCAAATCGGACGTGCTGGAAATCCTAAACCCCATCAACTGCAAAAAAATGGTGTTCCTCGATGCTTGCCACAGCGGCGGCGCCAAGGAAGGTTACGGCGGCCTGAGCCGGGCAGTGGTGGATCTGGCCAAGGCGCAGCCCGGGGTAAGCACCCTCACCTCGTGCGGCAGCACCGAAAAATCGTACGAAGACAAGTCCTGGGAAAACGGCGCCTTCACCGAAGCCCTGCTCGAAGCCTTTGCCGACACCGAATGCCACGACGCCGACGGCGCCTACCGCGCCGACACCAACGGCGACAAAATAATCCGCCTTGGTGAACTGTACGATTTCTTGCGCCGCCGCGTACCGGCGCTCGTACAAAACACCATCCAGAACGCCCCTACCGGCCAAACGCCGTTCATGCCCGAAAGCCAATTAGACAAAGATATGCCCGTCTTCTGGCTCGGCAACCCCAAAAAATAGCCCTGAAAGGGCGTAATACACCAACACAGGGTGTAGCCCTGTGTCATCACACACACAGGGTGTAGCCCTGTGACATCACACACGCAGGCCACACGGACCTGCGGACATCACAGACATGACCAGAACAATCTTCTTCGCAGCCGTATGCTACATCTGCGGCATACAAATCCTGTCCGCACAATGCCCAACGGGCAATACCGTGCAGGTCATCAACAATGCCGGCAACAATGTCAACGGTTCGTTGACCTGGGCGCTCAATTGTCTGAACTCTGTGCCTTCGCTCACGACGGTGACGTTCAATATCCCCGGCTCGACTCTGATCCAGCCGAGCACCTTGCCGAATATCGGCAAGCCCGGCGCGCTGATTGACGGCAACAGCCAGAATGGTGTGATCGTAGACGGCTCCAACCCTGCCGGTGGGCCGGCCAATTGCTTTGTGATTACGGCGCCAAACGTAACCATTCAGGGCCTGACTATCCAAAACTTCATTAGCCCTTCCGGCGGAAATGCCATTCTGGCAAACGGAAACAACCCTGCTATTTTGGACAACACCATCATGTCCAACCGCACAGGTATCACCACGAACAGTTCCGTGTTGGCATTCAACATTAGTGGCAACACCATCGGAGCAAGCGGAACGGGCAACATCACGAACGGCATAAACAATCAGGGCAACCCTGCTGCGGGTGTTATCTCGACGAATGAGATCGCCCACAACGGCGCGTCCGGTATCACAATTATCGGTGGCACGGTGCTCATAACGGAAAACAGCATTTATTGCAATACAACCTCGGGAATCACCAAGCCGACACCTCCTGAATTGCCGGAAATCACCCTCGCTACCACCCAAAGTATTCAGGGTAATGCCCCGGCGAATGCCGAGGTTGAAGTATTCGTTCATTCTACCGCCGGGTGTGCAGGCGCACCTTGTCAGGGCAAAACCTATGTGGGTACCGCTACTGCATCGGCTTCCGGAATCTGGACGCTCCCCAACCCGGGTATTGTTCCTGCAGGCAGCTTGGTGACCGCCACGAGCACCATCGGCGGCAATAACACATCAGCGTTTGCTGTCTGCCAATCGGTTACGGATTGTTCAACTTTCATAGCGAGCATCAACCACACCAATGTCAGTTGCCCCGGAGGGAACAACGGCTCAGCCACGGCCCTGCCTTTCGGAAGCACCATAACGTATCTGTGGAATACCAATGCCACCACACAAACGATTTCAAACCTCGTGGCGGACACCTACACCGTGACAGTGACCAATCAGGCTACCGGCTGCACCGATAGCGAAAGCGTCACCATCACCCAACCTTCACCGCTGGGGGTGTCGTTCTCAAATACCAACGTTTCCTGTTTCGGCGGCAACAACGGATCGTCTACCGCCACGGGTAGCGGCGGCACGCCGGGATACACCTTTGTCTGGAGCAATGGCGAAACCGGACCCACAATCAACAACCTGATCGCAGGCGCTTACATCGTCACCATGACCGATGCCAATGGCTGCTCTATTGTACAGACAACAACCATTAGTCAACCGGCAACAGCGCTAACAGTCAGCATTTCCAAAACCGATGTCTCCTGCTTCGGCGGAAACGACGGTTCGGCAACAGCAACCGCAACCGGCGGAACACCCGGATTCACGTTCCTCTGGAGCAACGGCGCAAACGGCCCGACGGCCAACAACCTCAGCGCCGGCACCTACGTCGTGACGGCTACCGATGCCAACGCCTGCACCGCCGAGCAAACCGTCGCCGTCGCCGAGCCGCCCCTGCTCGTCGTCACCACCACGGCTACCGACGTCTCCTGCTTCGGCGGAAACGACGGTGCGGCAACTGCCGTCGCCACCGGCGGAACTCCCGGATTCACCTTCCTCTGGAGCAACGGCACAAACGGCCCGACAGCCAACAACCTCGCCGCCGGCACCTACGTCGTGACGGCTACCGACGGCAATGCCTGCACCGCCGAGCAGACCGTCACCGTCGCCGAGCCGCCCCTGCTCGTCGTCACCACCACGGCTACCGATGTCTCCTGTTTTGGCGGAAACGACGGTTCGGCAACAGCAACCGCCACCGGCGGAACTCCCGGATTCACCTTCCTGTGGAGCAACGGCGCAAACGGCCCCACAGCCAACAACCTCAGCGCCGGTACCTACATCGTGACGGCTACCGATGCCAACGCCTGCACCGCCGAGCAAACCGTCACCGTCGCCGAGCCGCCCCTGCTCGTCGTCAGTGCCACGGCTAACGATGTCTCCTGCTTCGGCGGAAACGACGGCTCGGCAACTGCCGTCGCCACCGGCGGAACTCCCGGATTCACCTTCCTCTGGAGCAACGGCGCAAACGGACCGACGGCCAACAACCTCAGCGCCGGTACCTACGTCGTGACGGCTACCGATGCCAACGCCTGCACCGCCGAGCAAACCGTCACCGTCGCCGAGCCGCCCCTGCTCGTCGTCACCGCCACGGCTACCGATGTCTCCTGCTTCGGCGGCAACGACGGCTCGGCAACAGCAACCGCCACCGGTGGAACACCTGGATTCACCTTCCTCTGGAGCAACGGCGCAAACGGACCGACGGCCAACAACCTCAGCGCCGGTACCTACGTCGTGACGGCTACCGACGGCAATGCCTGCACCGCCGAGCAAACCGTCGCCGTCGCCGAGCCGCCCCTGCTCGTCGTCACCGCCACGGCTACCGACGTGTCTTGTTTTGGCGGAAACGACGGTTCGGCAACAGCAACCGCAACCGGCGGAACACCCGGATTCACGTTCCTCTGGAGCAACGGCGCAAACGGCCCGACGGCCAACAACCTCGCCGCCGGAACCTACATCGTGACGGCTACCGACGGCAATGCCTGCACCGCCGAGCAGACCGTCACCGTCGCAGAGCCGCCCCTGCTCGTCGTCACCACCACGGCTACCGACGTCTCCTGCTTCGGCGGCAACGACGGCTCGGCAACTGCCGTCGCCAGTGGCGGAACCCCCGGATTCACCTTCCTCTGGAGCAACGGCGCAAACGGACCGACAGCCAACAACCTCAGCACCGGTACCTACGTCGTGACGGCTACCGACGGCAATGCCTGCACCGCCGAGCAGACCGTCACCGTCGCCGAGCCGCCCCTGCTCGTCGTCACCACCACGGCTACCGACGTCTCCTGCTTCGGCGGAAACGACGGTTCGGCAACTGCCGTCGCCAGTGGCGGAACCCCCGGATTCACCTTCCTCTGGAGCAACGGCGCAAACGGACCGACGGCCAACAACCTCAGCGCCGGTACCTACGTCGTGACGGCTACCGATGCCAACGCCTGCACCGCCGAGCAAACCGTCACCGTCGCAGAGCCGCCCCTGCTCGTCGTCACCGCCACGGCTACCGATGTCTCCTGCTTCGGCGGCAACGACGGCTCGGCAACAGCAACCGCCACCGGTGGAACACCTGGATTCACGTTCCTCTGGAGCAACGGCACAAACGGCCCGACAGCCAACAACCTCGCCGCCGGAACCTACATCGTGACGGCTACCGATGCCAACGCCTGCACCGCCGAGCAAACCGTCACCGTCGCAGAGCCGCCCCTGCTCGTCGTCACCGCCACGGCTACCGATGTCTCCTGTTTTGGCGGAAACGACGGTTCGGCAACTGCCGTTGCCACCGGCGGAACACCCGGATTCACCTTCCTCTGGAGCAACGGCGCAAACGGACCCGTAGCCGACAACCTGCCTGCGGGAACGTACACCGTTACTGCAACAGACGCTGTTGGCTGTACCGCAATACAAACAGCCGCGATTACTCAACCAACCTTGCTCACAGCCAATGCAGCGGCAACAAATGTGACCTGTTTTGGTGGCAGCAACGGTGCTGCCTCGGCAACCGGAAGCGGCGGTACCACACCATACACCATCTCGTGGAATACCGGCGCAAACGGCCCTTTAATCACGGGCCTGATTGCAGGCATATACACTGCTACTGTCACCGATGGAAACGGTTGCACTGCTGCTCAGTCGGCTACCGTGAACCAGCCCTCCGCTCTGCAAATCAGCATCATCGCCGCCGACGTGTCCTGCTTTGGCGGCAACGACGGTTCGGCAACCGCAACTGGCAGTGGCGGAATTCCGGGGTACACTTTCGTTTGGAGCAATGGCGCAAACGGCCCCGTAGCCGACAACCTCAGCGCCGGCGCATTTACAGTAACGGCAACCGATGCCAACGCCTGTACCACCACACAGACCATTGCCATCACCGAGCCGCCGTTGCTCAACGTGTCGGCAAGCGCCACAGACGAGACCGCCAACAACGCCAATGACGGCACTGCCACGGCCATACCTTCCGGGGGTACTCCCGGCTACAATTATATCTGGAGCAATGGAGCCAATACAGCCTCCATCAATAATCTACCACCGGGACTTTACACTGTCACCGTGCATGACTCGCAGGGGTGTTCTACGTTGGCTATGGTGGTGGTCAATGCCTTTGCGTGCACCGGATTTAGTGTCGGAGTTTCCGGGACAAATGCCACCTGTAACGGTCTGGCCAACGGAAGCGCCACCGCCAACCCTGTCGGGGGAATGGCGCCACTCAACTATCTCTGGAACACCGCCGCCACCTCGATAACGATTAGTAACCTTCCGCCCGGGGTGTACACGGTTACCGCAACAGATGCCTCCAACTGCACCACTGCCGGAACCGCCACCATTTCCCAACCCCCGGTGCTCGGGGTTTCCATCATCGGAACAAACGCCACCTGCTTCGCCAACAGCAACGGTACGGCTACCGCCACCGGAAGCGGTGGAACGCCGGGCTATACCTTTGCCTGGAGCAACGGCGCCACAGGTCCCGTAGCCACAGGTTTGCCGGCCGGCGCCTACACGGTCACCGTTTCGGACAATAACGGCTGCACCGCTACGCAGACGGCATCCATTTCCCAGCCGCCCGCGCTTTCCGTGAATGTCGGCACAACAAACGCCACCTGCTTCGCCAACAGCAACGGTACGGCTACCGCCACCGGAAGCGGCGGAACGCCGGGCTATACCTTTGCCTGGAGCAACGGCACCACAGGTTCCGTAGCCACAGGTTTGCCGGCCGGCGCCTACACCGTCACCGCTTCGGACAATAACGGCTGCACCGCTACGCAGACGGCATCCATTTCCCAGCCGCCCGCGCTTTCCGTGAATGTCGGCACGACAAACGCCACCTGCTTCGGCAACAGCAACGGTACGGCTACCGCCACCGGAAGCGGCGGAACGCCGGGCTACACCTTTGCCTGGAGCAACGGCGCCACAGGTCCCGTAGCCACAGGTTTGCCGGCCGGCGCCTACACCGTCACTGTTTCGGACAACAACGGCTGCACTGTAACACAGACGGCTTCCATTTCCCAGCCGTCGCTACTTACCGCGAGCGCAAACGCTACCGGTGTCACCTGCTCCGGAGACAGCGACGGTACTGCTTCGGCTTCTGGAAACGGCGGCACCACGCCGTACACCATCTTCTGGAGCAACAGCGGAAACGGTCCACTCATAACCGGTCTGAGCGCCGGCACATACACGGCTACCGTCACCGACGGAAACGGCTGTACATCTGAAGCCTCGGCTACTGTCGGGTCGCCGCCGCCGCTGAATGTGTCGGTCAGCGCTACCGACGAAACGGCCAACAACGCCAACGACGGCACCGCTTCGGCCACGCCCTCGGGTGGTACGCCCGGCTACAATTACGCCTGGAGCAACGGAGCAAATACCGCCACCATCAGCAACCTGCCCCCGGGCGCCTACACCGTCACCGTACGCGATTCCCGGGGATGCTCGCGCGTGGCTTCTGTGGTTGTAAACGCATTTGCTTGCGCCGGTCTGAGCGCCGGCATCACCGGACAAAATGCAACCTGCAACGGTCTGGCCAACGGAAGCGTCACGGCCAACCCCGTCGGCGGCACCGATCCGTACACCTACCTCTGGAGCACAGGCGCCACGTCGAAAACCGTCGGCAGTCTGGCTGCCGGAACCTATACCGTTACCGTCACCGATGCCTCGAACTGCACCACCATCGGCGCCACGACCATCGGTCAGCCGCCCGCACTTGCGCTGAGCATCAGCACGACAGATGCCACCGGCGGTCAGAACAACGGTACCGCCACGGCTTTACCCACCGGCGGCACACCTGGCTACCAGTACGCCTGGAGTAATGGTAGCACTACGGCCCAGATCAGCGGGCTGGCGCCGGGCACCTACACGGTGGTGGTGCGCGATGCGAACGGCTGCTCCATCACCAGCACCGCCACAGTGGGCAGCAGCGGCACGAGCGGCCCCTGCACATCGCTGCCGCCTTACGCGCTTTACGCCCCGGCGGAGGTATGCGGAAACGATCCGTTCAACCTGACGGTGGATGACCTGTACCCGGCCCCCGTAGTGCAGTACCGCTGGATTTTGCCGACCGGCGACACCCTCGTGAGCACGGCGCAGTCCATCACGCTTGTGGCCACTTCGACGGCCTATTCGGGCCAATATTTCGTGATGCGCGACTCGGCAGGCTGCCGTTCCGTAGCGGTAGGCGGCGCCCCCCTGACGGTGCTCAGTTTGCCGCCGGGAGCAGTATTTGCCGGCAACGACACAACTTCCTGCGCGGCCGGCGTATCGGTGTTGCGGGCGAAACCATTGACACAAGGTACCGGTAAGTGGGTTTCGCTCACCGGCGCGCGGGTGGATGATGCCAACGCCAACCCGAGTTCCGCACGTGACCTGAAACCGGGAGCAAATATTTTTGTGTGGCAGGTAAGTCTCGCCGCTTGCGCGCAGGCTGCCGCCGATACGATGGTGTATTTTTGGGAAACAGCCCCCTCTGCATCCGACGACACGTACACCATCGAACGAGCACAGGATGTGGCGGTCATGGAAGTACTGCTCAACGATGCGCTGGCGGGCATTCAGGATACCGATGTCACCCAGATCGGCGCCCCTGCTTCCGGCACGCTGGAATACCTGCCGGACACGCGTCGGTTCCGCTACACGGCGGAAGACGGCTACCGGGGCACTGTACAGTTCCGCTATGTAGTGTGCAACCCAGGTTCGGTGTGCGGTTACGGTTGCGACACGGCTTTGGTCACCATTCAAGTATTGAGCATGCCCTCGGTTCCCGAGGCGCTGGTCGTAGAAGACCCCGGGGCTAACGGTAAACTGACTATCCGCAACATCAACAGTTTCACCCGTGTGGAAATCAGCATTTTCAACCGATGGGGCGACCTGGTTTTTGAAGAAAAAAACTACCGGAACGACAACCCATGGCTCGGTGATTACAACCGCAGCGGCAAGCACCTGCCCAGCGGGGCGTACTACTATTTTCTGAACGCTTTCGAGGACAACCAGCAGGTGGGCAACACCCAAACGGGTGTGATTCATTTGTTTGACGGGAACGGTAGATAGTAATTGCTGTCAGACGAACAAGTTCGTGCAGACAGCCATATACAGCCTGCCACGACAAAATTTCAACCGGTTCATCAACTCAACCTTTACCATGAAAGAAATTGCACTCGTTTCCATAGTTATCGCGTTGGCTTCGCCCCTGTTTGCGCAGCAAACACCCTTGTTTTCGGTGTATCGCGACCAATGGGGCGTGCTGAATCCGGCGGCGGTGTCCAACAACTATTTGCTCAACAAACGCACGATGAGCCTGAGCGGCGCCTGGCACGTGCAGTGGTGGAACATGCCTGTGTCGCCGCGCACGCAGGCGCTGAGTTGGGAAATGGTGGCCGAGGAACAGAACAGTGTATTCGGGGCGCACATCGTGAACGATCAGACGGGGGCGTTCAGCCAGACAGGTGTTTATGCCCGCTACGCCTACCGGATCAACATGGGCAACCGCACCGAACAATCGCTGAGCATCGGGCTGAGCGCCGGCGCCGTGCAATACCGCGCCGACCTGACTGAAATCGAATTCCCCGACCCCGGCTCCATTCCCGCCGGCAACCTGAACAGCATCCGGCCCGACTTCGGCATGGGTCTTTTTTACCAGTATGCCGACAAGTACTACGCCGGCCTGTCGGTGCCGCAAACGCTGGGTTTTCTCGCGCGTTTCGAGCAGGACGAGCAGGCGGTTTCCGTGCGCCGTGTGCCGCATATTTTCGCGGTAGTGGGCGGTTACTGGAGCACACCGTGGTTAGGCAACTCCACTTCCTTCGTGGAGCCTTCGCTCTGGGTAAAATACGCGCCTGCCGGCCCGATCAACCTGGACCTGAACCTGCGGGCACAGATCAGCGAACTCGTGTGGGCGGGCACGGGCGCCAATGTGGGCCTCGGCGTACAGCCCGGCGTAGCACTGCATTTTGAGGCAGGTTTGTTCTTCGGTGAACAGGTGCAAATGATGGACGGCCAGTTGAAAACCGGTTTTGCGTTCGACCTGCCCGTGACGCAGGGGCTGGGGCGCATATTCGGTGGTTCGGCAGAGATTGTCGTGGTGTATTCGTGGCGATAAACCTCAGATTTTTTCCGCAAACCCTACGGCAGCCATCGTCAGGCGGTTCAGTTCGCGCTGGAGGGCATCGGGGGGCAGCAGGTTAAGGTCGCGCTGTTTCGTCCACTCGGTGTACTGGTTTTGCAGCAAAACGACGGCATTGGTATCGGTTTTTTCGTGGTCGCGCAGGTAGTCCAGCATGGCACCAAGGCCGCCGTCGGAGGCCAGCAGTTCAAAGGCCTGTATCCGGGGTACGTTGCCGGCGCGTTGGGCAAACTCGGCTTTTTTCGACACGTACTGCTGCATGATGTTCGCATTCGGACGGAACAACGGCTCTTTCCGGAAATACATCACCGTGAACGCCAGCAACAAACCCGCCTGAAACGGCAACAGCCAGGTGTATGATTTGGTCAGATACGCTTCGATGCTCATGTTCGCTACGGCCATCGGCAGGGCAAAAAACGTCAGGGCAATGAGCAGCAGATAGGCCAGGGTGCCGGCGTACACCGCCCGAAACGTGGCCCGCATCAGCACTTTCGAGGGGTTTTTGTTGAGTAATACTGCCGCAAAGAGCAACAACATACCCGGTAGCAACTGGATGAACAGCCAACTCCATGCCTGCATTTCCACCAGTTCAAACTTGCCGTTCAGCGTTTGGACAAAAGCCAGCAAAACCAGGGCAACGGCAAAACCAAGCCACAGCCACAGCAGTTTTTTTCGGGTATCGGCGAGCAGGATCAGCATAGTACAGTTTTGAGTTTTGAGTTTTGAGTTTTGAGTTTTGCTTGCCTGCCGAAGCCTTGGCGAAGGCGGGAGTTTTGAGTTTTGAGTTTTGCTTGCCTGCCGAAGCCTTGGCGAAGGCGGGAGTTTTGAGTTTTGAGTTTTGCTTGCCTGCCGAAGCCTTGGCGAAGGCGGGAGTTTTGAGTTTTGAGTGGGTTTAGAATCCGAGGGCGGGGGCGAGGCCTGATTTGCGGAGGTGGGTTTTGGCGCTGAACCGGGGCGAGGGGCATTTTTGCACGGGTTTCCGATTGCTTTCGGGCACTTCAAATTCGTACACGAGGGCGGTTACGTCGTAAGCCGAGGTGAATTTCATGGCGGCAAGGCTGTTGGGCAGGCGGTTGTATCCCTGGTTGAGCCAGGCAGCGGCCTGTTCTTTCGATACCCGTTTCTCGCTGCCGCCGAAGGGTGCGTCGGTCACTACAAACACAAACATCCGGAAATAGCCTTTTTGCGGCACCACAAGCGCCTTCAGGTAGTCGAGCACGCCGGTAAAACTGCCGATGGCCGGATAGTCGAGCCAGCGGGTGCGATCATTTCGCACCGAACCGTCGGCGCCGTTGTATTGCTCCAGTTGCGTGACGGCGGCAAAACCGTTGGGCACGGAAAAGAAACTGCGCTGCGTGAACCCTTTGGCCTCAAGTGCAGTGCCCAGCCGGCCTTCCACATCGCCGAGCACCTTGCAGTTTTTAAAAACGGTTTTCGGCAAAATAGTGCGGGTATTGCAGGCCGGCGGCGGCCAGGGAAAGGCCGGCAATTGTGGCGCCTCGCCGACCTCAATAGATTTCATATCTTTATCATCGAATGGCAGGTTGCTGCTCACCTCCGTGGTGCGTTCTCCCCGGACATATCCTACGTCCACCGCAGCCCGGCGAAGATCAGGCGGAATGCCGGACGCGGAGGCTGATTTTGTCAAAAATGCCTCCGTCTCGGCCTTGGGGAAACCGAACAGGTACAGAATAAAGCCCATGAATTCGTCGGCCTCGATCTCTTCGGTTTGCCGGTTTGCCGGGTCGAAGGTATGCCCGATGACATGGTGCCCGATTTCGTGCGCCAGCACGGCAACTTTTTCCAGATCGCTGCTTTTTTCCAGAAAATCGAGGCTGTACAGCAGGTACCGCTTGCCGTTGTCGAACACAGCGGCGGCGTTTTCCACATTGGTTTGCACCCACTCGAAGTTGATCTCCGAGTTGCCGTGCGCTGCGATCCGGCGAATCAGCGAATCGGCTTTTGCCTCTTCAGGAAAGCGGTACAGTTCCTCGTCTATGGCGGTGCCGGAAAAGTTGCAGTGCCGGTCGGTCGTGATTTCCAGCAGCGTTTGAGCAGACAAGGCGGGACATGCTGCCGTGAGCAACAGCAGTCCAAGAAATCGACAGGTTGGAATGTTGAGCATGGTCGGAGGTCGGTTTAGCACCGGCAAAAGTACAGTGGGTTTTGGCTGCACTACCGGACATTTTCAAAATCGCCGCACAGACACGCAGACGCGGGATTTTTAAGTATCCAGACATTTAATTGACAAATTCTGCGTGACGTCTGTGCCTTAAGTCTGTGTACGTCTGTGCGAAACTTATTGGCTTCGGCATTGTGCTTAGACTATACCGCACAGACGTACACAGACTTAAGGCACAGACGTCACGCAGAATTTGTCTCAAATAATTTATACCACCTACCTTATTTGCCTTTTTTAGCGGGTTGCTTTTCCTGCTTTTGCTGCGGGTAAAAATCGTCCGGGGTTGTCGTGTCTTCGGCGCAAAGACCGTTCTGGTACAGAAAATACTTTTGCGATTCCGGACTTAGTCCCAGTAGGTCGCGGCCCATCTGGAAGGCTTTTTCATAGTTTTTATCCAATGCCAGAGCGGCGTAAAAACCGCTGGAAAAACTGATTGCCTCCTCGTCGCTCACCATGCCCCGGATACCGACGGCATACGGAATGACGCGGGAAATCACCTTGGAGAACAGGTTGGAGGTGCCGGTATTGAAAAACACGCACTCGACCGAATCCTTGAGCATCTTGAACGCCGGCGCTAAAAACTCGTACGGGATCATGTACGACGTGTGCTCGTGCTTTTGCAGCAGGTACACACCCGCCTCTTCCGAAAACCCGGACATATGGATGATATTTGGTTTCTCCCGGTAGATGGCCTCAAAAAAGGTATCGAGCGTCACGTCGAATTCCTCGGTGATGCTGAATCGGTCGCGGTGGTTTTTGAAAATTTTGCGGATTTCGAGGTATTCCTTTTCCAATTGGAGGTGCGAGGGGGCGTCCACGGGGTTGGCGGCCAGAAACAGGAGTTTGGTTTTCGGGCCTTCGTGCTCGGAGTCGCTCGGCATGGCCCCGCCCGACAGCAGTCCTTCCGACTGCATTTGATCAAGCAGGCTCAGGAGGCCGTAGTTTACTTTGGTGAGTGTGGACATGTGCGAGGAGGCATCTGTCAGGCCCATCGCATAGGCGAAATTGGCCTGCGCATACTGCCCGCTCAGTTGCATCACGCCGTTTTTGATATCGCTGTTCCCCGATGCCAGACGCGACATCTGGCTGATGGCTTCCTGGGTTTTTCCTTCCCCGATCAGGCCTTTGATTGTGTTGAGCATGGGCTGTTGCCGGTAATATGGTAAAAAATTGCCGGCCAAGGTAAAACATGCCTGTGAATATCCCGAAGGGTTTATCGCACCTTTGCCCAGACTGCTTCGGCAAAGAAGGCAAAATCTGTTTTGCAAACACCGTTCAACACCCTGCACTTTTTTTTCTTGCGTATGCGCTATTGGTTTATCTGGACTTTACTCTTGCCCGGCTCCGTGGTTGCCCAAAAGGTATCCGACATCGAAACCTCCGACATAACCCGCTTCTGGATGGCATATGACAAACTTCCCGAGGCAAAAACCAATCAGGACAGCGTGCGAATCATTCAGGAGGAGTACCTCAACAAGGCATCGGCAGGTTTTCGGGAATTCATTCGCCTGCGAAACTTTACGGCACAGGAATACGTGGCGTTGTTGGGTGCACACCCCAGGTTTTGGGTTTCCACCAGACCTCTGACGGAAAAAATTGTGCAAAGGGTCCCGGAAATCAATCAGGTATTGGATTCGATGCAAAAGATACTGCCCGACTTCGAAAGGCCCGGCGTTTGTTTTGCCATCGGTTGTATGCGTACAGGAGGCACCACCACGGAGCGACTCATCCTGATCGGCTCGGAAATTGCGGCGGCAGACAGTACCACGGACAAATCTGAGGTAAATGCGTGGCTGAAGAGTGTGCTGGGGCAAACCGGCGATATTGTTTCCATGGTGGCGCACGAAGCCGTGCATACCCGGCAAAAAGGATTTCCATTATTTGAAATCTTTTCGCTCGCCAAACACAAGCGCCTGAATTTGCTGAATACGGCCATCGTGGAAGGAAGCGCAGATTTTATTACAGCCCAACTACTTGGACACCATATCAATGCCCGGTTGCACACCTATGGAAGCGCCAACCACTGCCTGCTTTTGCGCGAGTTTTTCAAAGACTACGAGGCAAAGCCCTTCGATGTATCCAGGTGGCTTTACAACGGAAACAATTCAAAAGACAGGCCTGCCGATCTGGGATATTATATTGGGTATCAAATCAGCGAGGCATTTTACAATCAGGCTTCCGACAAAAAAAGGGCGTTGAAGACGTTGCTTCGACGCGGGAAATACAAAAAAGTGTTCCGAAAAAGCAAAATAGACGCGAGCAATTGCGTGGATTAAGCGGGTATTCGCATACCGTCGTTCGGGTACGATTTTTGTCCGCTGCATCAACAAACCCGATATTACCTTTGCCAACGGCTGTTACTGCCCTGCTCCACTCCGACACATAATGCGCCAACTTGTCCTTTTTGTTCTGCCGATTTTGTTTGCCGGAGGCTCTGCCGCCCTGCAAGCCCAGACGCGCACCGACTCGCTGGATCAGGCCCTGGCACTCATCGCCGAACTGGTGGAGGCCGACAATTTCGAAGAGGCCCAGGTAGAAGCCGCCAACCTGCGCGAATACCTGCAACGCCGGGCACTACCCTGCCCCGCCGAATCGGTGCCGCTGTTGCTGAATATTTACCAGAAAAACCGCGATAAAAAGAGCGCGCGTGATTTCCTCGACGAAGCCCGTGCCGGCGCCCGAAACCAGCCGGACGAATCGGGACGCGTCGAACTGCTGGCTGCACTTGCCGACGGGTATGCCGACTGGAATCGGCCCGAAAACGCGCTCGCCTGCCTGCGCGAACTAATCGCAACCAAAGACTCCCTCGCCGAGCGCGAACGCCGCGCCGACTTGCTGGCGCTGCAAACACAACTCGACTCGCTGACGGCATTACGACGCACCGCCTCCCCCCCGTCTTTGGGAGAGACACCGATACCGCGCACATTTTTGTTGGCAATGGGGGGCGGAGCATTAGCCGTCATCCTGCTGCTGCTCTACCGCAACCGACGGGCTGTACGCCGCTGGCGCAAATTGGTGGCCAAACGCGAACTGGAAATAGACTTCCTGCGCTCCGAGCGGTTTTCCGACACCTTCTCGATGGAGCCGGTAGCGCCCGAAACGAACCTGCCGGTATCACCCGCCGGTTTTGAGCAAACCAGCCACGCTCGTCCCGGAAACCACCGCCCCGACAAAACGGCCCTGCTCATCGAACCTAACCGGCAAATCGTGCTCTACCTCAAGTCGCTGCTGACCGATCGCTTTGAAGTGGAAACAGCAACGACTGCCGGCGAGGGCCTGCTGGCTGCATCCAACCACCTGCCCGACCTCATCGTGTGCGATGCCGTGCTGAACGGCCAAACCGGCATTGACGTGGTGCGGCAGATCAAACTCGCCGAACGGACCAACCATATCCCGGTGATCCTGCTTACCGAGCGCTACGGCAACGAAGGTAAATTAGACGCCCTGCGCGCCGGCGCCGACGCCTGGTTTGCCCGCCCCGTACTCGACCGTGAACTCGACTCCTCGGTAACGCTCCTGCTGGATGCCCACCAAAAGCAGCACGCCGAATTCGCCCGCTTCCTGCACCTGTATTTTTCCGAAAACCGCATCCCCATCGGGGATCCGTTCCTCGCCAAGGTGGTGACGCACATTGAGCAAAACCTGAGCGATCCCGATTTTATGGCCGACGATCTGGCCCGCAAGATGCAGTTGCACAAGCAGCATTTTTTCAAAAAACTGCACGTCCTCACCGGCAAGGAACCCGCGCAACTCCTTCGCGAAATGCGGCTGGAAAAGGCCCGGTCGCTGCTCGAAATTCGGGCCGGCACGCCGCAAACCATCGCCGAATTAGTCGGCTTTTCCAGTGCCGGTACCTTTGCGCTGGCGTTCAAGGAATATTTCGGTGAAAACACCCTGCTGCTGCGGATGCCGGGGAAATAGTTTTGAGTTTTGAGTTTTGAGTTTTGAGTTGCGTGAATACACTCTCATGTAATGACCTCCGCTTACCTCGTAAGTCGTACTTCGCAAATCGTACTTCGCCTACTTTCCTTCCAGCAGCCAGCGCATACCGCCGTCTGGCATGGCGTTGTTTTGAAAATCGAAAAACGCAGCGTGCTCCTGGTGCGAACCCTGCCCCCATGGCGTCCAGCAGGGCGACGACACCCACGACGGCTCCCAGTACAGTACCCCTGAACCGCCCCGGCGCTTCACTTCGGCGGTCAGGTCGGCCAGCCAGCGGTACTGCGCATCGGGGCTGGGCGGCGCGTAGTCGGGATGTGTTTCGCTGATGATATTGCTTGCGTTGTCGTTGTGGTCGTTGGTCCAGATGTAGCCGGTTTCGAAGATCATCACCGCCTTGTCCGGGTATTGTTTGCGCAATTGCTCGATCACGTTTCCAGCCTGAACGATGGTGATCGGTTTGTGCCAGGCCCAGTAATACGACATGCCGATCACGTCGAAGTCGGTTACGCCGTTGGCGCTGAATGCAGCCATTAGTCCGGGTGTTTTGGATGGATCGGCGATGTGCAGTGCGGAACGGATCGGTTTCCCTGTGTTTTTTTCCGCATCCCGCACGGCTTTGAATCCGGCTATGAAAAGCGGGGCGTTGCGTTTCCAGTCCATCGGTACACCGGCGGCATCGTCTTGCGGGGAAAGGACAATCGGGCGGTTGACTTCGTTTCCGACTTGCACCATATCGGGCAACAAACCTTCGGTGTTCAGGCCGACGAGGGTTTGGAACACATAGTTGTACACCGAATCTTGCAAGGCGGGAAGGTTGCCGACCACGGGCAGCCAGGCCGCCGGCGCCAGTTGGCGTTGCGGATCGGCCCAGATATCGGACAAGTGAAAATCCAGCAGCACGGCCATACCAGCATCTTTGGCGCGCCGGATGCTGCGGCGCACGTCGGCGAGATCGGAGTAGCGTTTGCCCTGATTCAGCGTATCGTACCAGGAGGGCGTGTGCCACAGACGCAGGCGCACGAGGTTACAACCGTTGTCGGCAAACATCCGGTAGGGGTCTTTGGGCTGGTTATTTTCCCGGTACACCACGCCGCAGTCCTCCATTTCGTTGGTGTACGACAGGTCGGCGCCCCGGTAAAACTTCGGTTCCTCCGGCGTAGGCGCCGGGGTGTTTTCCTGCGCGCAGGAGATTGGGAGCATCGGGAGCAACAAGAGGGCGGTTTGAAAAAAACGGTGTAGCATCATGTTTTTGAACATTGAACGTGAAGAACGGGCAGGTTTTATTCCTCCCAGTCGAAGGATTTTTCCACGGCTTTGTGCCAGTACATATCGAATAGTCGGCGTTCCTGACTGGAGATTTGCGGTTCCCAGGTTTTGTCCACGCTCCAGTTTTTGCGGATTTCTTTGGGGCCGCTCCAGTACCCAACGGCCAGGCCGGCGGCATAGGCGGCGCCGAGTGCGGTGGTTTCGATCATTTTGGGCCGGATGACCGGTACCTGCAGCATATCGGCCTGAAACTGCATGAGCAACTCGTTGACGACCATGCCGCCGTCCACGCGCAGGTTGGCGAGTTTGATGCCGGAGTCCTGTTCCATTGCGCGCAGCACTTCGAATGTTTGGAAAGCCGTGGCTTCGAGCACGGCTCGGGCAAGGTGTCCTTTATTGACAAAGCCGGTGAGTCCGGCGATAATGCCGCGGGCCGAGGCATTCCAATACGGGGCGTACAGGCCTGAAAAAGCAGGCACGAAATACACGCCACCGTTGTCGTCCACGGACCGGGCGAGGGCTTCAATTTCGCTGCTGTCCCGGATCAGGCCGAGGTTGTCGCGCAGCCATTGCACGAGCGCACCGGCCACGGCCACCGAGCCTTCGAGAGCATAGCGGGGTTTGTCGCGGTCGAATTGGTAGGCGATGGTCGTGAGCAAGCCGCATTGGGAAGGCACTATTTTGGTACCGGTGTTCATCAGCAGGAAGCAGCCGGTACCGTAAGTATTTTTTGCTTCACCGGGTTCGAGGCAGGCTTGCCCGAGCAGTGCTGCCTGCTGATCGCCGATTGCTCCGGAGAGCGGTACGCCGCGCAAAGGTTCGGCAGTTATAGTGGCGAGAAACCTGCTGCTGGGCACGATTTCCGGCAGCATGTCGGGAGGTATTTGCAGGCGAAGTAAAATTTCATCCTCCCAAGTGCCTTTGAAAATATTGAACAACTGCGTGCGTGAGGCATTGGTCATGTCGGTGACATGCAGGCCGCCCTTAGGTCCGCCGGTCAGGTTCCAGATCAGGTAGGAATCCATTGTTCCGAACAAGGCAATACCTTTTTCAGCGTCGCGGCGCAGGTTGGGAATATTGTCCAGAAGCCAGCGCAGTTTGAGTGCGCTGAAGTAGGTTGCCAGAGGCAGGCCGGTGGTGATGCGGTACCAGTCATCGTCAATTTCCTGTGCCTGATAGTAGCGCACCAGATCGCCGGTACGGGTGTCTTGCCAGACGATGGCGTTGTAGTAAGGCCTGCCGGTTTTGCGGTTCCATACCACAGTGGTTTCGCGCTGGTTGGTAATACCGGCAGCGGCGATATCGTCCACCCCTATGCTGCGGGCAATGCGCGCCTGCGCGATTACTTCCAGCGTGTTTTTCCAGATTTCCACAGGGTCATGCTCCACCCACCCCGGTTTGGGATAGATTTGCTCGTGTTCTTTCTGACCCGAGGAAACTATCCGGCCCATTCGGTCAAAGATGATGCAACGGGTGCTGGTCGTGCCCTGATCAATGGCTACAACGTACTTCTTCATTCGGGCAAATGTATAGAAAAAGAGGTTGAGCGGGTTTAACGGGTTGAGCGGGGTGCCTCGGAAAGCCCCGAAGGGGCGCCATATCCAAAAGCAGGGCATCGCCCTGCCGGAGTCCGCGTCTGGATGGATAAGCCCTGAAAGGGCGATATAGTGGGCGAAGTAACATCAGGGAAAGACCATGTCGCCCTTTCAGGGCTTCTCTCTTAGAGTATGCCGAAGAGCAGGGCGATGCCCTGCTTTCGGATATGGCGCCCCTTCGGGGCTTTCCGAGGCTACCCCGTTCACCCCGCTCAACCCGTTCAACCCGCTCACCCCGCTCAACCCGCTCAACCCGTTAAACCCGTTCAACCCGTTCAACCCGCTCAACCCGTTCAACCCGTTAAACCTCTTACTCCCGCTTGAGTGCCAGAATTTTGATTTCCACACGCTGGTTTAGCCGGCGTCCTTCGGGGGTGGCGTTGGTGGCGATAGGGGTTCGTTTGCCATAGCCTTTGTACGACACACGTTTGGAGTCTATACCTTTGGAAATCAGGTATTCGGCGGCGGATTTGGCGCGGGCGGTGGAGAGGCGGTCACAAAATTCGTCGGGTGGGGTGCTGTTGGTATGACCGCCGATTTCGATGACGATATTGCCGTTTTCTTCCATGAAATCGTACAACTCGTCCAGCGTAGGCAGCGCGTCGGTAGTCAGGCTGGCACTATCGGCTTCGAAGCGTAGTTGCTCCATTTTGATGGTCTGACCGCTCCGAAGCAGGGAAGCGTTAAGTTCGGGTAGAATGCGTTGTTTGATTTCGACGGGCCGAACAACGCTGCACCCGTGCACATCGGTCACGGTAACGCTGTGCGTGCCGAGTTTGAGTTTGGACGCTGTGGCTTCGGTTTCACCGTTGTCCCAGGCGATCGTATTGGGTGGAGTTCCCCCTTTAATTTTCACGGTAGCCTTGCCGTCGGTACTGCGTTCGGTAGTGGCACCAACCACGCGGGTAATTTCGACCGCCAAAGGCTCCGGTGCTTTCACAATGATTGCAGCCGACTGGGTTGTTCCGGCAGCATCTGTCACCAGCAAGGCATAGGTACCGCCCGAAACATTGGAAATTTCAGAACCTTGCCAGGCCGGGTTGTCCCATTTGTACTGGTAAGGGGGCTTACCGCCATTTACGGCAACTTTTAGACCCGATTTCTGATCGGCACACAGGATGGTAGCGGTTTCTTCCACGTTAACCGTCAGGGGCAGGATGTTTTCAGGCACATCAAGACTGAAAGTCACTACACACCCCCGTTCGTCTGTAATACTGACAGTATGCTTCCCGGGGCTTAACTTGGTTGCATTACCGGTTGTTTCTCCATTATCCCACAAGAAGGATAATTTTCCGGTACCGCCACGGCCCTCGGCTTTTGCCTTGCCGTCGCTGTTGCCGGTGCTTGCCGGGGAGACAAGTATTGCAAACGGCAAGATCGCAGGCGGCTCTTTGATCTCGATCATCGCGGAAGCTACCACGCCGGCTGCATCGGTTACGCTGACGATGTGAACGCCAACACCTACCCCTTCCGGCTGATCGCCGGTCAGGTCTGTGTTCCACTTGAATTTGTATGGGCGTTTGCCGCCGCTGGTATGCACCCGCAGTGTAGCCTTTTGGCCATTGCACGGAATGGGCGCCAATTCAGTGATATTTGCAGAAAGCGGCAGTATTGCTTCGGAAATGGCTACTTCGGAAACAGCTGTGCAGCCGTTGGCGTCGGTGACCGTGAACTTGAACGTGCCGGAACCGAGCCGCACGGCGGCGTCGCCGACCTCGTCATTTGCCCAACGAATCTGGTACGGCGGTGTTCCGCCGGACACGACGGCTTTGGCGCCACCATCGTTTTCGCCGGGCTTGGCCGCTTTTTGTGCCGTAGCGGATGCGCGCACCGGCTCCGGTTCGAGCACCTGAAAGGCTGTTGAAGTACGCCCGCCACCGGCATCCACCACGACGAGTTGGTAGATGCCCGCTACGACGTTGGTGGGTTGCTGACCTTGTAATCCGGGCTGCGCCCAAACAAACTGGAAAGGCGGTTTACCACCTCGCACATCCACTTTCAGGCTTGTAGTGCCGCCGGCACAGGTGATTTTTCCCGTTTCTTCGATCCTTACGGAAAGCGGCAGGACATTTTCCGTAACCTCTACCGTAGCGGTTGTAGAACAACCGTTTGCATCCGAAACTGTAACCGTATGCGTGCCCGGCGCAAGGCGTTTGGCGCGCTCGGTGGTTTCTTCGGTATCCCAGCGAATCTGGTAAGGGCTGGTTCCGCCAGTTGTTTTGACAGATGCCCGCCCGTCGGCACTGGCGATGGCGGCTGCAGCATCAAGTGTGGTAGACGCCGCAAGCGGCTCCGGCTGTTTGATGGTAAACGTGGCGGTTGTTTTTGCCCCGGTTACATCGGTTACGGTGACGGAGTACACGCCGGCAGGCACATCTTCGGGCTGAAAGCCGCTTAAACCGGCGGCGCTCCACTGAAATTCAAACGGGTTTTTGCCACCGCTGACATTAACCTTCAGGCTGCTCTTTTCACCGTTACAGGCAATTTGCCCGGTTTCTTCAATTTGTGCTGCCAGCGGCAGAATGTTTTCGCCGATGATCACTTTGGTCGTGATCGTGCAGCCGTTGGCATCGGTGACCGTTACGGAATGCTGGCCTGTCGTCAGCCGGGTGGCAGTTTCCGTA
Source organism: Saprospiraceae bacterium (assembly GCA_016787285.1). Taxonomy (GTDB): domain Bacteria; phylum Bacteroidota; class Bacteroidia; order Chitinophagales; family Saprospiraceae; genus M3007. The sequence goes on from JAEUUV010000137.1 coordinate 25,275, forward strand.
GTTTCGCTGTTATCCCAGGCGAACTGGTAGGGAACGGTGCCCCCCCTCGGAGCAGCGAGGGCCTTACCGTCGGCGGCACCTACTCCGGCTGCCTGCTGTGCGCTGGCCACTACGCTGAGGGCAGATGGTTGTGCCACCGTGATACTCGTCACCGTTTTTCCGCCAACCGCATCCACCACGGTGAGCGTGTACGTGCCGGCACTCACGCCGGTGGGCTGGGTACCGCTGAATTTGGGGTTGCTCCACTCGTACTGGTACGGCTCTTTGCCGCCCGACACCGTGACTTTCAGGATCGTGTTGCCACCCGAGCATGGTATAGGCGTCGTTTCTTCAATCAAGGCACCGAGCACATCCAGTTTCCGGCCAATGTTCACGTAGGCCGTTGCGGTACAGCCCCGTTTGTCGGTGACGGTCACTAAGCGCGTACCTTCGGAAAGTTTGACGGCGGGGTTGACGGACTCGCCATTGTCCCACTGAAACTTGAAGTCGGGCGTACCGCCTTTGATTTTCACTTCTGCCACACCATCTTTGGCGCCCAGGCCGCTTTCAATTTTCTTTTGTTCGACCGTAATGGTCATGCGCTTGTCTTCCACCGTTACTTTACCGGACTTTGATTTTCCGGCGGTATCGGTTACAGTCACGGTGTAGGTACCCTGCCCTACCCCACCTGGAGAATCGCCCTTCAACTGGGGCGCCGACCAGGTATAGGTGTACGGGGGTTTCCCGCCGCTGACTTTCACATGTAGCACCGCATCCTGCCCATTCCCGGTGCACGAAACCTCCTGATCCACCGTGCAATTGACCAGCAAAGAAGATGCTTTGTCCACGAGGTAAAGGCCCTTGTCGTCGGTACCAACCCAGACAGCGCCATCCTGATCCACGGCCATGCAGCGGCCGTACTCGCTGGTGTAATATTCGGCGCCGCTGAAAAACTCGAATTCGTCGGTGAGCAGGTTGTAGCGGCTGATCATGCGCGAGAGAATCCAGAGATTGCCTTCTGTATCCAGGTCAAAATCCTGGGCTTCCCCTTCGAGCGCTTTTTCCTTGATGTTTATGGCCTGCCAGCGCTGGCCGTTTTGTGCCAGCCAGAATTCGCCGTCGGCCAGCGCGTAGATGTCGGCGCCGACCTCGCGGATACGCTGCACATCGTAGCCGTCGAGTTCGGTTTTCCACTTGTCGGGCGTACCCACGAGCAGGCCCTGGTCTGTACCGATCCAGTAGCGCCCGGATTTGTCCTTGAAAATCGTGTTGACGGTATTCGATTGCAGTTTGGTATTTTCCGAGGTGATTTTGGCCACCAATTTCAGCGCCGGTTTGGTGCCGAGCAAGTACACTCCATCCGCTTCAGTACCCAGAAAAAGCCGGTCGTTTGCGCTGTCGTAAAAAGCCGCTGTGATTTTCGGCGACGTGTTGAGCACCATTTGCAGCACTTCGGGCGTCCAGCGCGCGTCGGCATTTCCGCTGTAAAACATGAACGGCGTTTGCTCGCCGGCTCCCAATTCAAATGGCGTGGACAAGTCGCTGGCCTGCACTTTGTACACCCCGGAGCCGCTGGCGACCCATTTGGTGTTGTCGCTGTCTACAAAAATATTACGTACCGGTGCCGAGCGGCTGACGGCGCCGCAGCGCGTCACCTGCCGGTCGGAGGATTGTGCAAACAATACGGGAGAAAGAAAAAGGGAAAGGAAAATAAGCCGTGTTTTTCGGTCAAGCAAAATCATCATGCGGTGCGGTTGATACGATAAATTCAATAAGTCTGGTTTTGGGCGCGCAAAGTTCGGGCGCTGCGCTTCGAGAATGGCACATTAACGGAAAATATGCGGCAGAATTTTGTAAAAAACCGGTCGGCAAAGTTTCAACCGAGTTGCCCTGTCCGCAGTTTCCACACAAACTCGAGGCCTATGCCGCTGGCGATAAAACGCTCTTTTCGGTTGCCTGTGAGTTTCTGCGTCCAGTCGGTAAAGCCGCCGTCAATGACCGGGAATTCGCAGCCCTGGTACTCCAAAACAATGCCGAACTGCAATGCCTGATAGTATTCCTGCTGCTGCCGAGGTATTCGGGTAACGAGGACCGGCAGGTCGGTAAAACGGCTCCGAATGCTTTCGGACACCGCCTCGAACAACGGGTTTTGTTCGGGTTTGGTGTCGAGCGCTTTGAGCGTGATCATCAGGCGCGCATTTTCAAAAATATTGCGCAACATCCGCAGGTAGAGGCTAATATGGGAAACGATCTTTTCCTTTTCAAAGGCGAAACTACCGGTATCCCGACCGGAGGAAATCAGGCAGAATACCCCGAAGTGCGCCGTAAATCCGGGAATATGCGTCTGTGGTGTGCGCAAATGCCGGTGTGCCGCGCACAGGTGCAAGGGAGCGGTCGGGTAGCCCGCAGCCTGCCGGCGCACGCTCGCTTCGAGCGCCAGAATATTGGTGCAATCCGCCACCACCTCGGTGCCGCGCAGGGCCGACAACACCTTGTGCTGGTGCACGGTAGCCACTGCCGAACAGGAGCCTACCGGCCCGACGGGCGAAAGTTCCAGCGCTTCGAATCCGGCAGCCACTCCTGCCCGAAGCCACTCCAGTTCAAACTCCCGGAATGAAACGGCATGCACCGCCGAAGGCTTCACCAGGCGGTTTTTCTTGTACGCCGACAACAGCGCCGCCGGGGTCAGGCCACCGGCTTGCCGGCGATATACCTCCAGTAAAAGTGCACTCAAGTCTGATGGGGATAATCGTTCGCAGAGCAGGTCGGGCAGGTCGGGTACTCCGGTTTCCCGGCAAAGACGTTGAAGAAAAAGGTCGTTCATGTGCTGACTTATTATTTTAAAGCCTGGCTTTCAGGCAGATACAACTCGAACAACTACAGGCCCGCAAAACTTGTCCCACAAAACTCAAACTTTTTTTTCCATGTCTGTAACCTCTCCGAATACCCTGCTGTCAGAGTGGCTGTCAACAAACGAAAACCACTCTTTTCATCAACAAAAACAACGAATCATGCACGGAGAAGGTATTATCGCACTGTTTATCCCCATCACCCTCGGCCTTGGCGCATTCCTTATGGTATGGGGCGTACGGTACCTCGAAAACAAAGAAAACATGGCCATGATCGAAAAAGGCATGGAACCCATGCAGCGCCGCCGCCGTCAGGCCGACCCCTCCCGCACCCTGAAAAACAGCCTGTTGTTCATCGGCGCAGGTCTGGGTCTTTTTCTCGCCTTGTTCATCAACAGAGCATTTAACCTGCAGGAAGGTGAACGCACAGGCGTGTTTTTTGCCCTCATCGCCATATTCGGAGGCATCGGCATGCTCGGCGCATACATGTACGAGCGCCGGAACCCGCCCGGAAATGCAGAGTGAGGGTTGGAGAACACGCCACCAGATGTCCCGGTCGTCGAGCAGACGAGCGGGACATTTTTTTTGCATAATCAAAAACAAGATGTATTTTTGCAAGTGATTACTCACTATTATGACAAACAAGGAACTGATTTTACAAACTGCCCTGCGCCTGTTTGCGGAAAACGGGTTCGACCGCACGCCCACGAGCCTGATCGCCCGTGAAGCGGGCGTGTCGGAGGGGCTGATTTTCCGGCACTACGGCAACAAAGCCGGCCTGCTGGAAGCGATCATCCGCCACGGCAAAAGTCAGGTGGACGAATCCATGCAACCCTACCGGCGCGGCGCCGACCCACGCGCAGCCATTGTGCTGCACATCCGGGAGTCGTTTCGGCTGATTCGGGAAAACATTGCCTTTTGGCGATTAGTGCATCAATTGCGCCAGCAAGCAGCCGTGCAGCAAAACGCCGAATCCCAGATTGAGGCGTTCAAACAGTCCGTGGTGGGCCAATTAGCCGTGCCGTTCCAGTTGCTTGGCGCGACGCAGCCCATCGAGGAAGCCCTGCTCCTGTTTGCCATCATTGACGGCATCACGGGGCAATACGTGCAAATGCCCGATGTGTACCCGCTCGATACCATGCAGGAATTTCTCATTCAAAAATACAGCCATGGAAAATTCATGGGTCAACCGTGACCTCTACCCCTTCGAGTCGCGCTTTCTGGAGATTGACGGCCACCAAATCCACTATCTCGACGAAGGCTCCGGCGTACCGATCCTGTTTTCGCACGGCACGCCGGAGTGGTCGTTCGGGTATCGCGATGTAGTGCGCCACATGCGCGGGCAGTTCCGCTGCATCGCACCCGACCTGCTCGGATTCGGGCTTTCCGACAAACCCGCCGATGCCGACTATTCCGTGGCCGCTCATGCCCGCCGCATGGAGCAATTCATTGAAAAACTGGGCCTGCGCGATTTCCACATGGTAGCCAACGACTTCGGCTTGTCCATTGCTTTCCAGTACGTACTCCGGCACCCCGAGAACGTGCAGCGCATCAGCCTGTTCAACGGCTGGATGTGGCCCCTCGACACCGACCCGCACTACGCCCGACCCGCCCGCTGGATGCGCACCTGGTTAGGCCGGCTGCTGTACCTGCGCTTCAATTTTCCGGTAACGGTGGTCACGCCCGCAGCCTTTGGCGACAAAAAGAAACTCACGCCGGAAACCCACCGCCACTACAAACTTGCCCTGCCCGACCCGGAATCCCGCCGGGCCGCCTACGTTTTTTCTGCGGAACTACTCTACGCCACGGGTTTTTGGGCCGAGCAATGGCGGCAAATCGGTACGCTTGCCCAAAAGCCTTGCCTGATTTTTTGGGGCATGAAAGACAGTTTCGTGCCGCCGTACGAACTGGAACGCTGGCAAAAAGCGCTGCCCGAGGCGCAGGTCATGCGGTTTGAAAACGCCGGGCATTTTGTGCAGGAAGAAGAGCCGGAAAAAATGGCGGAGGCGCTGCGGGTGTTTTTCGGTGCGTAGGTTTTTTCACCGCAGAGACGCGTTTTTCCACCGCAGAGGCGCGGAGTTTTTCGCAGTTCAAATTATAAAATGCAGAGGCGCGAAGGTCTTTTTTCAAAACCTCCGCGCCCCTGCGTCTCTGCGGTAAAAATTTACGATGTCTCGCGCCTCCTTACCACAACTCTATTCCGCATCGCTGCAGTAAAAAAATCGCTTACTGCTTCACAAACGTACTTTCCATGCGGGCATCAGCCGATTGCACCGTCAGGCGGTAGATGCCGGCGGGCAGTTCGGACACGTCCATCTGGAAGTTGCTGCCGTTGGCTACTTCAACCGATCGCATCAGACGTCCATCGGCCTTGCGTATTTCGGCAAGAACCTGACCGGCGGGTTTGCCCGTACCGGGTTGAGCCATGACCGTCAGCCAGGTGCTTGTCGGGTTGGGCGAAATAGTCAGTTTGTCTGCTGTTTTGATCGTTGCAAATTGATCGTTGCAGTCCACTTTGCCCAATTCGAATACATCGTGGCAATCCGGGTGGTTGTGGTCGCGGACAACAAACTCATACTCCGTCAGGTCGTCGCCATCCAGCGGGCCGAGTATGATGGGCTGCTGCTGGTTGTACGGGAAGGTGCCGTAGTCTTTGCCGTTGCCGACGATGTCGAAGCCGTCGCCGCTGCCGTTTTTGTGTTCAAACGTCACGAGGGCAAAAAACTGACCGCAAAGGCAAGGTGTTGCTTGCACGTTCAGGTCGTAAATCTCGCAGGGCTTGTTCAGGCAATCGGGCACGGCAAATTCTTTTTCCCTGCAACACAGGCTCTGCGAGGAACCGGGCACCAGAAGGCACACCTTGATGTAGTCGTTCGGGCCGCCGTTGGTCGGGAAGTTGGCAATCGTCAGCGGCAGCGCGCTCAGCGGGAAGGTGCCAAACAGGGCGCCGTTGGCCCACAGCATGAAGTGTGTGCCGGCTCCAGGGTTTTGAACTTTAAAATTCACGATGGCTTTGAATGTGCCGTCCGCATTACACGGGCCGGTTTCCACTTTCAGGTCGTAAATCTCGCAGGGGCCGGTCATACAATTAGGCACCGGGAATTCCAGCGTGCGGCAGCAATCTCCGGATGCCCCGTTTGCATTGACCATGCACACTTTGACCACGTCGTTCGGGCCGCCGTTGGTCGGGAAGTTGGGAATCGTCAGCGGCAGGGCGCTCAGCGGGAACGTGCCGTACAAAGCGCCGTTGGCCCACAGCATGAAGTGTGTGCCGGCCCCCGGATTTTGTACTTTGAAGTTGACTATTGCTTTGAATGTGCCGTCACTGTTACACGGGCCGGTTTCCACTTTCAGGTCGTATATCTCGCAGGGGCCGGTCGTACAATTAGGCACCGGGAATTCCAGCGTGCGGCAACAGTTACCAACGGCACCTGCTGCACTGAGAATGCACACCTTGACCACGTCGTTAGGGCCGCCGTTGGTCGGGAAGTTGGCAATCGTCAGCGGCAGCGCGCTCAGCGGGAAGGTACCAAACAGGGCGCCGTTGGCCCACAGCATAAAGTGTGTGCCGGCTCCGGGGTTTTGAACTTTGAAATTCACGATGGCCTTGAACGTCCCGTCCGCATTGCACGGGCCGGTTTCCACTTTCAGGTCGTAAATCTCGCAGGGTGCGCTGTTGCAGTCGGGTACGGCAAACTCGATGGAGCGGCAACAGTCGCCCGGTACGCCGGCGGCATTGACCATACATACTTTGATGTAGTCGTTCGGGCCGCCGTTGGTCGGGAACGGTGCGATAGTGAGCGGCAGGTCGCTCAGTTTGTAGGTTCCCTGGAGCGCGCCGTTTGCCCACAGCATGAAGTGATCGCTGGTGGGGTTTTCTACCTTGAAATTGACGAACACCTTGAACGTGCCGTCGCTGTTGCAGGGACTAACCTCTACTTTCAGGTCGTAAATCTCGCAGGGCTTGTCGGCACAATCGGGCACATGAAATTCCAGCGCCTTGCAGCAGTCGGAAGGAATATTGGACGCCGGATTGATCAGGCAGACTTTGATGTAATCGTTCGGGCCGCCGTCGGTGGGGAAGTTGGGTATGACCAACGGAAGGGATGTGAGTGGATACACGCCAAGTTGGTTCCCGTTTGCCCACAGCATGAAGTGCGAACCCAGGCCGGGGTTGTGTACCTTGAAATTGACGATGGCTTTGTAGGTACCGTCGTTGTTACAAGGACCGGTTTCCACTTTCAGGTCGTAAATCTCGCAGTCCAACTGACCGCAATCCGGCGCCTTGAATTCCTTGGTCAGGCAGCAGGTCGTGGAGGGGCCGGATGCGAGGAACACGCACACTTTCACCACGTCCACAGCATTGCCGCCGGCAGGGAAATTGGAAATTTTCAGCGGCAAGGCGCTGAAGGGGAACAGACCGAGGAACTGTCCGTTGCCGGCCCACACACCGAACTGGCCTTGTGCGCTCAACGTGCCGAATTTGAGCGAAATCAAGAAGGTGCCGTCGTTGTTGCAGGGGCCGACTTCCACGTTCAAGTCAAAAATGCCGCAGGGATTTTGGGAGCAATCGGGCGCCTCAAATTCGGCGGTCAGGCAGCAGGTCGGAGCGGTGCTGTTCAGTCCGAGCAGGCACACTTTCACCACATCTTTGGCATTGCCGCTGGCCGGGAATTTGGCGATCTTCAGCGGTAGTGCGCTCAGCGGGAAAATACCGAGGAACTTGCCGTTGCCTGCCCATACGCCGAACGCGCCGGGCGTGGGTGAGGAGTTTTTAAAGTTGATGACAATCGAATACGTGCCGTCGCTGTTGCAAGGGCCGACATCTACTTTCAGGTCGGAAATCGGGCAGGGGTTCGTGTTGCAGACCGGCGGCTTGAATTCAATAATCTTGCAGCAGTACTTGACCCCGTTTGGGTTGATCAGGCACACCTTGATCCGGTCTGTAGCATCACCGCTGCGAGGGAAAACCAACTGGAGCGGCAAGGCTCCCGGGCCAAAGGTGCCGAGGGAGTCGCCGTTTCCGGCCCGTACTTCGAACAGCACACCGGCGCCGGGCGTCGGCAGCGTCAGGTTGAAATTGAGGGTGATTTTGTAGGTTTTTGCGTCAATACAGTCGCCCACGTCCACCTTAATGTCGCCGATACCGCAGTCTTTGTAAAAACAGGCCGGCACGTTGAATTCAAGTGTGCGGCAGCAGGTGTTACTGATACAAATTTTTACAGCGTCCACATTGAGGCCGCCCCAGGGGTAATTGGCAATGGAAATCGGTAGAGCGGCGTAGGCAAAGCGGCCGAGGAAGGCGCCGTCGGCGGCGTACACGTTGAACGAATCGGTCAGAGCGACTCCGGGCGACTTGAAGTTGAGCACCAATTTGTAGGTGCTGTCGGAGGTGCATTCGCCTGTCTCAACGCGCAGGTCGTTGATTTGGCAGGGCGTGGGCGGGCAGGTCGGCGCTTTGAATTCGTGGACGCGGCAGCAGTTCGGGTTGTCGTTGATGCAGATTTTGATTTTGTCCACGGCCCCGCCGCTTGCCGGGAAGTTCAGCGAAACGGGCAGTTGATTCAGCGGAAAATGTCCCAGATACTGGCCGTTGCCGGCCCATGCTTCAAACAGGGAGTTGGTAGCGCCCGCCACTTTGAAGTCGAGTTTGATTTTGTACTGGCCGTTGGGCAGGCAATCGCCCGTTTCGACCTTGACGTCGTAGATTTCGCAGGGCGCAGACTGGCTGCAATCCGGGGCTACGAATTGTTTGATCGCGCAACAAGGAGGCGAGGCGGGGCTGTTTCCAGCCATACACACCTTTACGTAGCCTCCAAGGCCGACCGCAGGGAAATTGGAAATCGTGAGCGGAAGGTCACTCAGGTGGTAGGCGCCAAGCGATTTACCGTTACCGACGAGTGTGAATTCGCTGCTCGGCGGGTTTTGCACCTTGAAATTCAGTTTCAGGGTGTACGTGGTGTCGGAGGTACAGGGACCGGCTTCGACAACCAGATCGTAAATTTCACAGGGGGCGTTTTGTGCGGCCAGCGGGAAGGCAAGGGCCAGAAGCAGAAGGAGTGAGAGAAGGTTCGGGATGCGCATGGTACATGCTGTTTGATTGGTGAACGGAAAGTAGAGTAATCGGCGGATTAAACTTGCCGGTAGGATACGGCGGCACGAAGATACGCTTCCCGGGATGCCAATTTTTTACATTTTGGCAAGATTTCAGAAAAACAAGGGGTGAAAACGCAGGTCTCCGCGATCGGTAAATTCGAGGGTGGGCGCCGGTATTTTGATGATGTTGATGGCTCCCGCCAGCGTGCGCAAAAAGCGGTTCCGGATGCCGAGGCGCGTGAGGTCTATGTCTAACGACAGGTAAAACTGCCGGGTACGCGGGTATTTTGCCGGATCGAGGCGGTAAATGTCGCAGTCGGGGCCTTCGCAGTTGCGGTTGCCTTTCCACTCGTAGCCTTCGCCGACGAAAATGTTGTCGGCGCCCATGCCCACGGCTACATTGAGCCAGCGGGGCAGCCAGGTAGCGCGTTCCTGGAAAAACGCCCGCGGGTTGACGGATGCCCACACGGTGAGCGCATTGTAGTTTTTCAAAAAAAGGCTGACCGGTCCGGTGCCATACAAGGCGTTGGAGCGTTGTTGCAAGGTGGTCCAGCCGTCGCTGCCGGCGGGGCTGACCGGGTAAATGCGCTCCGCGGGGTACGAATTCGGCCAGGCGCTCATTTTCATGGTGATACGCTGTTCGCCCCAGCCCAACTCCTGCGCAAGAAACATCCCGGAGCCGAGCATGTTGAAGCCCATGTCGCTCCACGAAAAGCCCCACTGCGACGAAAAACCATCGAACATTTCCAGCGAGGTCATAATCAACTGGCTACCCGCAAAACCGAGCCAGGCGGACGTGCGCGGCTTGATACCTGTCCAGCGGGCGCCGGCAAAAATCCAGCGGCTTTCGTTGTACGACATGAGCCAGTGCCCCATTTTATCCATCTGGTTCCACTCGCCGAGGTCGTTGAAGGTGTGGAAGGTTTTGGAGGGGTAGTTGGCGTACCAGTCGTTGTGCAGGGAAATCATGGCGGCGCCATACAGCACCGTGCCGGTGGCAAGCCCGGCCCAGAGGCGGGGTTTGTGCAGGCTGTCGGCGGGCTGGAGGGAAAAGAAGTTTTGAGTTTTGGGGGTTGAGTTTTGAGTGGGGGGGACGGGCTGGGCACGCAGGGAAACGGCCAGCAGGAGCAGGAAGCACAGCGGAAAAATTCGTGGCATATTTTCAAAAAACAGCAAGAACCGCACCGAAAAAGCATCAAACCTTCCAGGTTTTAAAAACCTGGAGGGTTTACCGCCCGATGAAAAAAGTGTCGTTTATCATCTTGAATTCACCACCCAAACCCACAGTTTCGGCAAAAAAATCACTGTTCCTACGACTGCCGCCCCAATGGTCGCCACCAACACCGCCCCTGCAGCCGCATCTTTCACCTTTCCTGCTAACGGATGGTACTCGGGCGAAACCAAATCGGTCAGGTATTCCAGCGCCGTGTTCACTGCCTCCAGCGCGAGTACGAGTGCCATGCACAAAACGGCTGCCAACCACTCCATCCGGGAGATTTCCA
>JAEUUV010000154.1 GCA_016787285.1 Saprospiraceae bacterium
ATTATTATCCCCCACGATGAGGTTGAACTGCCCGATGTCGGTCAGTTCCAGTTCGTCGAAGCGTTTGAAGTTTTCGACTTTAAAGTAGGTCAGATGTTCCTTGCTCATGGCTGCTGTTTTTTGCAAAATTAAACCATTGCCGGTTGCGGCTCCCGCACCAACCCATAATTCCCCTTCATACACGCCTCCCGCTCCGTCACGTGCCACTCGAACTCCTCCCGGAAATGCCGGATGGCCGAGGCCACGGGCCAGGCCGCCGCATCGCCGAGCGGACAGATGGTATTGCCTTCAATCTTTTTGGCCACGTCCACCAGCAGGTCCATGTCGCTCATCTTGCCCTGGCCGTTTTCGAGGCGCCAAAGCACTTTTTCCATCCAGCCGGTGCCCTCGCGGCAGGGTGAGCACTGGCCGCAGGACTCATGGTGGTAAAAGCGCGTGAAATTCCAGGTGTTGCGCACGATGCACTGGTCTTCGTCGTACACGATAAAGCCGCCCGAGCCGAGCATGGAGCCGGAGGCGAAACCGCCGTCGGCGAGGCTTTCGTAGGTCATCAGGCGGTCTTCGCCGGCCGCCGTTTTGGTCACCAAAAAGTGCGGCAGGATGGGTACCGACGAGCCGCCGGGCACGCAGGCCTTGAGGCGTTTGCCGCGTTTAATGCCGCCACACCATTCGTCGGAGTAGATAAACTCCTCCATCGGCAGGCCGAGTTCGATCTCGTACACGCCGGGTTTGTTAATGTTGCCGCCGGCAGACATGAGTTTGGTGCCGGTGCTGCGCCCGACGCCGATTTTGGCGTACTCGTCGCCGCCGTCGTTCACGATGGGCACTACGGCAGCGAGGGTTTCCACGTTGTTTACCACGGTGGGGCACTGCCACAGGCCCTTCACGGCGGGGAACGGCGGCTTGATGCGCGGGTTGCCACGTTTGCCTTCGAGGCTTTCGATCAGAGCCGTTTCTTCGCCACAGATGTAGGCGCCGGCGCCGGGGTTGACGTACAGATCCAGATCGTAGCCCGTGCCGAGGATGTTTTTGCCTAACCAGCCGGCCGCATACGCCTCGGCAATGGCTTTTTCGAGAATGAACACGATCCACGAGTATTCGCCGCGGATGTAGATGTACGCGGTGTTGGCCCCCAGCGCAAACGACGACACGATCATGCCCTCGATCAGCAGGTGGGGAATTTTTTCCATCAGGAAGCGGTCTTTGAACGTCCCGGGTTCCGACTCGTCGGCGTTGCACAGCAGGTAGCGCGGTACGCCTTCGGGCTTGGCGAGAAACGACCACTTCATGCCGGTGGGGAAGCCTGCGCCACCGCGCCCGCGCAAGCCGGATTTTTTCACTTCTTCCACCACAGCGTTGGGCGACATGGTCTTGAGCGCCTTTTCCACAGAGCGGTAGCCGCCGTGTTTGCGGTACACGTCGTAGGTGTGGATGCCCGGAATGTGGGCGTGTTCGAGCAATAACTTTCTTGCCATGTATCGTGGGCCGGAACTCCGTTCCGGCGTGGTTATTCATGTATTTTATTGAGGCATTACTAGAGTATAATTTATTGGTCTGTCTGCGGAACGGAGTTCCGCAGCACTATTCTTGTTCTTTGTCAAACTCGGTTTGAAAATCTGCCCGCAAACGTTCGGGCGTCATCACGGCACTTTGGAAATCAGGGGTTGGAAAAACGGCCACTTTCATCTTGTCTTCCTCGAAGTCGTCGAGCCATTCCAGAAACTCGGCCAGGTCGAGCGTTTCCACTTGAAACTCCTCGAAGCCGGCTTTCGCCCGGAATATTTCTGCAAACTCGGCATTGGGGAACACGGCAAACACGTCCGTGTCGTCTTCGTCGTCCTGAAGCAGCAGCCAGCCGTCCTCGCCGTCCATAAGCCCCCACACTTCTTCCTGGGCTGCTGCGGTACGGATGAAATATTTGTACCTGCTTTCCGGCTTTTTGGCCAGTATTTCGTCAATTTGTTGTTGTGTCAGCATCATGCTTTTGATATTCAGGCAGGACGAACGGGGCTATCCGCCACCGCCGGCGTTGAGTAATCCGCCTTTCACCCAGCCTTGTTGTTTGTTCGCGCGTTCGACTTTATACCAGGTCGGGTACTCGGATTCCCGTCCGGCTTCATCAGTAAATATTGTTTCCAGGATATAGACGTTTTCGTACTGGTTTAGCGGGGCGACCGTAGCGGCACCCGAAGCGGGTTCTTTCAGCAGCGCTACATTTTTTTGGGTGATGTACCCGGGAGGCCCGGGAGGTTTCGGTTTTGAATTGCTTGCAGTCAATTGGGGAGTTTCCGGTTTGGTTGCCCGGATATTGTCCGGCATGGGTTGGTTGGCTTGCCGACTTGTGTCGAGGCTGAAATGATTGGGTTTTGAAACTGTTGTCGGGACGGCAGGCGTCGGCTCGGATTGCGTAGGCGCAGGTGTCGGTCGGGATTCCGATACCGGAGGCGCAGGTTGTTTTTTCTCCGGCTGGACGCTTGAATTGCAGGCTTCGCCAAGTGCGAGCAGGGCAACCAGAGGCAGGGTCAAACGGATAAAAAACATACGTCGGCGTTTTTTTTTTGGTGTGAAATCAGTGCATTTTCCAGGTTCCTTTGTTCAGGGTGCCGGCTTTGCAGTCCTCGATGAACCGATCCATTTTTTCCTCGGTCAGGTGTTCGTGGTAAAATTCGCCGACCTGCATCATCGGCGCGTAGCCGCAGGCGCCAAGGCATTCCACCTCCTTGATCGTGAAAAGCCCATCGGGGGTGGTTTGTCCGGTTTTGATACCCAGTTTCTGCTGGGTGTATTCGATCAGGCGTTCGGCGCCCTCAATGGCGCAGGGGCCGGTGTGGCAAAACTCAAGCACGTATTTACCGACCGGCTCCAGGTTGAACATAGTGTAAAACGTGGCCACCTCGTACACTTCGATGGGTGTGATGCCAAGTACTTCGGCCACGTGGTCCATCGCCGCGATGGTCAGCCAGCCGTGGTTTTCTTCCTGAGCGATGTGCAGGGCGCGGATCAGGGCGCTCTTACCCCGACCTTCGGGGTATTTCTTCATCAGTCCCTGCACCTCTGCGAGGGCTTCGGGGGAGTAGCGGAAGGGCGTACCGTTTTGTGTTGCGCTTGTTGTCATTTGTTATTCAAAAATATCAGGAAGTGGCAGTTGGAGGTTTGGAAAAAGGGGCGGCGTGGCGCGGTCTTCCTCTGAGTAAAGCCGCATTTCACCGTATTTGCCGTTTTCAAGACTGTAGGCTTGGATGTACTGTTCATTTGGATGGACGATCCAGTATTCCGGCACGGCATTTTGCTCGTACAGGTCGTACTTGATCTTGAGGTCTTTTTTAGCTGTTCGGGGCGACAGTATTTCGATGATCCAATCGGGGGCGCCGAGGCAGCCTTGTTCATCCAACTTGGTGTCGTCGCAGATCACGCAGATGTCGGGTTGCACTACGGTGAAAATGTCCTTGTTTGCCCGAACGCTTTTCTTTTGATCCAACAGGCGCACGTCGAACGGAGCGTGAAACACGTTGCAGGTGTGCTTTTCAAAATGAGCCAGCAAACCGCGCAGCAGTGCCGTCGAGACTTTTTGATGCTTCAGGGATGGGGCCGGAAAAAGGCGGAAAACCTTTCCCCATATCAACTCCACCCGCTCCTCAAAGCGCCACGTCAGGTAGTCGGCGTAGGAATAGGTGCCGTTTAGGTCGAGTTGTTCTATGTCCGTTACGGTATGCATATCTTACGCATCCAGTTCCCCGGCGATCACGTTCATGCTCGACATCGTGAGAATCGCGTCGGACAGCATGGAACCTTTGATCATTTCCGGGTAGGCTTGGTAGTAAATGAAGCAGGGGCGGCGGAAGTGCAGCCGGTAGGGCTGGCGACCGCCGTCGCTGATGAGGTAAAAGCCGAGTTCGCCGTTACCGCCTTCCACCGCATGGTACACCTCGCCCTTGGGGATCGGCACCTCGCCCATCACGATTTTGAAATGGTAAATCAGCGCCTCCATTTTGGTGTACACATCGGGCTTTTCCGGCAGGTAGTAGTCGGGCACATCGGCATGGTAATCGCCGGATGGCAGGTTGTCGTAGGCTTGCCGAATGATGCGCAGGCTCTGGCGGATTTCCTCCTGGCGCACCATGAACCGGTCGTAGGTGTCGCCCTGGGTTCCGACGGGGATGATAAACTCGAAGTCCTCGTACGAGGAGTACGGTTGCATCACCCGCACGTCGTAGTCCACGCCGCAGGCGCGCAGGTTGGGGCCGGTGAATCCGTAGGCCATGGCGCGTTCGGCCTCAATGGGGCCGGCGCCGATAGTGCGATCCATGAAAATCCGGTTGCGCTCCAGCAGGTTGTGAAACTCCTCGAACTTGGCCGGGAAGGTTTTGAGGAAATCCTTCAATTTCTGGTGAAATGCCGGCGTGAAATCGCGCTCCATGCCGCCGATACGGCCCACGTTGGTGGTGAGGCGCGTGCCGCACACCTCCTCATACATGTCGTAGATCCGTTCGCGCTCCTGAAACATGTAGGTGAAACCCGTGAGTGCGCCGGTATCCACGCCGATGACGGCATCGCACACGAGGTGGTCGGCGATGCGGGCGAGTTCCATGGTGATGACGCGCATGTACTGCGCGCGCTTGGGCACCTCGATTTTAGCCAGTTTTTCCACCGTCATGTGCCAGCCCATGTTGTTGATGGGCGACGAGCAGTAGTTCAGCCGGTCGGTGATCGGTGTGATCTGGTTATATGGCCGGCGTTCGGCGAGTTTTTCGAAGGCCCGGTGGATATACCCGATGGTTGGTTCGGCGCTAACGATCTTTTCCCCGTTCATTTTCAGCACGTTTTGGAAAATGCCGTGCGTGGCCGGGTGGGTCGGGCCGAGGTTGAGGGTGGCGAGTTCGCCCTCAATGCTGTCGAGTTGGGAAAAGTAGGATTGGATTTGCATAATGTGCTCTTAGTCAAAACTTCTGCCTTCGTGTCCTTGTCGTCCAAAAAACCGGTCATCCTTGTCCGTCCGCGTACCGTCTTCCAGGCGATACTCCTTGCGGAGCGGAAACACGTCGAGGTCTTCCACGTTCAGGATGCGGGTCAGGTTGGGGTGGCCGTCGAAGATCACGCCGTAGAAATCGTAGGTTTCGCGTTCCATCCAGTTGGCGGTGGGCCACAGGGTTGTAGCAGTCGGCAGATGGGGATCGGCAATCGGGAAAAACACTTTAACCCGGATACGCGTATTGGTGCGCCAGTTGTGCAGTTGGTACATCGCACACAACTCCCGGTCTTTTTCTTCCGGGAAATGAATACCGCACAGGGTAGTCAGGAAGTGGAATTGCAACTGCTCGTCGTCGCGCAAAAACTGCAACAGCGGCAGTATCTGTTCCCGCGTCGTTTCCAACGTCAGCATACCGTCGTAAGCCGTCTCGTGGCGGACGAGTATCCCGGGGCGTTGCTGCTCGATGCGGGCGTGTATCAGTTCGTTCGTCATGTGCTCGGGTTGGAAGGTTTTGGGTTGGAAGGTTTCTGGTTTCTGGTTGGAAGGTTTTAGGCTGGGTAAACCAGAAACCTTCCAACCCAAAACCTTCCAACCTCTTTTCAAGCAATTTGATATTTTTCCAGAAGGTGCTGGTATTCCGGGGAAAAGCGGCGGCGCAGCGGCTCGTTTTTCACCAACTCCTGAATTTTCATAATGCCGTCAATGATTTGCTCGGGACGGGGCGGGCAGCCGGGGACGTACACGTCCACCGGAATCACCTTGTCAATGCCTTGCAATACGGAATAGGTGTCGAAAATGCCGCCCGAACTGGCACAGGCGCCCACGGCGATCACCCATTTTGGTTCGGCCATCTGGGTGTACACCTGTTTGAGCACGGGCGCCATTTTTTTGGCGATGGTGCCCATGACCATGAGCAAATCCGACTGCCGCGGCGAAAACGACAGCCGCTCCATGCCGAAGCGCGACAGGTCGTAGTTGGTGCCCATAGTGGCCATAAATTCGATACCGCAGCACGAGGTAGCAAACGGCAGCGGCCAAATCGAATTGGCCCGCGCGATACCCACGGCTTTCGATAACGAGGTGGCGAAGAATCCTTCGCCCGCAAAACCTTCCGGCATTTCTGCTATCTTGGTCATGTTTAGTTTCTTTTTCTGAGCGACCGCACCATTCGGATCAGCGCAGTCACGACTAAAATGGTGATCAAAGTTCTTAGGTGTTTAAATGTTTTTGTTATTCAATGTTTTCAAAACTCGCCACTCAAAACTCAAAACTTACTTTTCCCAATCCAGCGCACCCCGGCGCAGCACATAGTAAAAGCCGAACAGGAAAATGGCGACAAAAAGCAGTACCGCCATGAACGCTTCCATGCCCATCTCCCGGAAATTGACGGCGTAGGGGTAGAAAAAAATCACTTCCACATCAAAAAGCACGAAAAGTATGGCCACCATGAAGTACTTGATGGACACCGGAATTCGAGCATTCCCCTCCGATTCGATACCGCACTCAAAATTCTCGTTTTTCCGCAAGCCCTTGCGACGTGGCCCGAGCATGGGTACGACGATGAGCACAATGGCTACAAAGCCAAGTGCCACAAGTGACTGGAGAATAACTGGCATGTACTGAGACGGTTCCATAGTCAAATTCGCGGGTGGTAACGATGGTTGCTAAAACGGCAGGGACAAAGTACGGTTTAGCCAAATTTGGAAAAAAATTCTGTTTGAAGCCCGAATTCCGGATTCCGCCGCAAAAGTATCACAATTGCCCGCTTATCCGACCAAATTTAATTGAATCCAGCCTGTCTTTTCGTTGTGTGGAATACCGTCTGGAATTGATCCAAACCAGAACTGGCCAGCAACCCGTCCGATACACTTCCGGTTTCCGAAAAAAAGCAGAACATTTGCCCCGCCACATAAACATCGCGAAGCCCATGCCAAGATATCTTTCAATCCTCACATTCGCCGCCGCCTTGTTTTGCGGGGCGTGTCAAAACAGCCATTCCGACTCGAAAAACCAGTCGTCCCCGGAAGCAGGCGTCAAACCGGCTTTTGTTGCCCAACGCGGCACACCTGTGCTGGATGGAAGCGGCTCGGACGATCTCTGGGAAGCATCGGATTGGTTGCCCATCAACCAAATCTGGGCGGGCACGCTCCCCAAGCCCGACGATTTTTCCGGGCGATACAAATTGGCCTGGGACGAAAACAACCTGTACATTCTGGCTGAAACAACCGATGATGTGCTGCTCGACGTACATCCACAGGCCCTGGAGCATTTCTGGGACGACGATTGCCTTGTGGTTTTTCTGGACGAAGATGCCTCCGGGGGCACACACGAGTTCAGTTACAACGCGTTTGCATACCATATCGCTCTGGACGGGAGTGTGGCGGATGTCGCCCCGGACAGTTCTTTCCGGTACTTTAACGACCATTGTCTCACGCGCCGAATTGCCCGCGACAACGTCAACACCTGGGAAATCGCCGTGCGGATTTTCGACGGTAAACAGTACAAAGACGAAGGCGACAACGTACCCATGCTCCTTAAAAAAGGGAAAAAGATGGGCTTTGCTCTGGCCTATTGCGATAATGACCACTCCGCTGAACGCGAAAGTTTGGTAGGCAATGTGCCGCTGCCCAATACCCAAAACAAGCAGCAGTGGCTCAACGCAGACGTGTTCGGCACCCTTGAATTGCGTTAATCTGTACATAAACACGAATCATGCAACTACTCGACGGCAAACTGCTCTCCGAAAACATCAAACTTGAACTCGCCGCAGAGGTGGAGCAGCTCCGCCAGCAAGGAAAAAAAATTCCGCACCTCGCCGCCGTACTCGTGGGCGAAGACTCCGCCAGTCAGGTGTATGTGAGCAGTAAAATCAAATCCTGTGAGCAGGTAGGTTTCAAGAGTTCTCTCGTGCGGCGCCCGGCGGATACCACCGAGGAGGAACTCCTGCAAATTGTGTACGACCTGAACAACGACCCCGATGTGGACGGCTTCATCGTGCAACTCCCCCTGCCCAAGCACATCAGCGAAGAACGAATCACCCTGGCCATTGACCACCGCAAAGACGTGGACGGCTTCCACCCCATTAATTTTGGCCGCATGGCTCAGGGCATGCCTGCTTTTTTGCCGGCCACGCCATTCGGGATTGTGGAAATGCTGCGCCGATACAATATCGAAACCGCTGGAAAACACTGCGTAGTGGTCGGGCGGAGCAACATCGTGGGCACGCCCATGGCTCTCCTGCTTTCCCGCAAAGGTTATCCGGGCGACTGCACCGTGACGCTTGTGCACTCGCGCACCCAACACATCGAGGATGAAATCCGCCAGGCGGATATTGTCGTAGCAGCCATCGGCAAACCCAATTTTGTTCAGGGCGACTGGATCAAGGAGGGCGCTGTGGTGATAGACGTGGGCATCAACCGAATTCCGGACCCAAGCAAAAAATCCGGCTCCCGTCTCGTCGGCGACGTGGATTTTGATGCCGTAGCGCCTAAATGCAGCCACATCACACCCGTACCGGGCGGCGTGGGGCTGATGACTGTGACGGCCCTGCTGATGAATACGCTGAAAGCCTGTCGCAAGGAGATTTATTCCTGAGACGTTTGCCGTGGTTCAGTTGAACAAATCCCGCATGTCCCGGGTATCGTCTTCATCGGTATCGTTCAGGCCGTTGCCGGCAAGGAAATCCTTGAACACCCACTTGTTCAGGATGAAGTCTTTGTTCAACACCTCGAACTCGGCCAAGCCATGCAGGAGCAGTTCCATGAACACCCGGGTATCGCTTTCCTCAATGCCGGTATTGTCCACCAGGCGTTGCATGCCGGCAACCTGTTCAAGTTCTTGTGCAAACTTGTTGTCGGGAAGGTCGTGAAGCAAATCTACCGTATTTCCGGCAGCAAACCAGGCCTTGATTACCCCGTAAGGATCGCGTTCCTGACCCTTTTTAAGTTTGGTCGGATTGGGAAAATATTGCAAAAACACCTTTTTCAACGCTTGTCCGATCAGGTGCAGGGCCACGGCATGCGGGCCTTCCTGCTCGCCTTCGTACACCATTTCCACTTTACCGGTAATGGCCGGAATGATGCCCCAAAAGTCGGTGATGCGGGCATTAGTAGCGGTTTCGCCATTTCGCAGGATACGGCGCTCGGCGGTGGAATACAGGTTTTCGTAGGCTGAAATTGTGAGACGGGCGCTGACACCACTTTTTTTGTCCACGTACTCACTGTCGCGGGCAGCAAAGGCAATTTCTTCAATCAAGTCTTTGAGTACATTCGGTACCCGGACGGCCTTGCGTTGCTCGGCAGTGATGCGGGCTTCCTGTTCCGTGATGCGCCGCCCGATCTCGATGGCAGTCGGGTAATGCGTGGTGATCTGGCTTTCGATGCGGTCTTTGAGAGGGGTAATGATGCTGCCCCGGTTGGTGTAGTCCTCCGGGTTGGCTGTGAAAATAAATTCCACATCAAGCGGCAGGCGCAGTTTGAATCCCCGAATTTGCATATCGCCTTCCTGCAACACATTGAACAATGACACCTGGATGCGCGCTTGCAAATCGGGCAGTTCGTTGATGACAAACAAGCAGCGGTGCGCACGCGGAATCAGGCCAAAGTGAATGACGCGCTCGTCGGAATACGGCAGGCGCAGATTGGCGGCTTTAATCGGGTCCACATCGCCCACAAGGTCGGCGATGCTGACGTCGGGCGTGGCGAGTTTTTCCACATAGCGCTCGTCGCGATGCAGCCAGGTGATGGGAGTATCGTCCCCTTTTTCCGCAATCAGTTCTTTCGCATAGCGGCTGATGGGTGCGAGCGGGTCGTCGTTCAGTTCGCTGCCTGCCACAACCGGCACATATTCGTCGAGCAAGCCGACAAGCATACGGGCAATGCGCGTCTTTGCCTGCCCGCGCAAACCGAGCAACAGGATATTGTGGCGGCTGAGCACCGCCCGTTCGATATCGGGCAGCACCGTGTCGTCGAATCCGTAAATGCCTGGGAATATGGTTTCCTTGTTGCGAAGTTTCTCGATGAGGTTGTGGCGAAGTTCTTCCTTGACGCTTTTGGGTTGGTAACCGCTCGCTTTGAGGCCGCCAAGCGTGTGCACGTGATGCAGGCTGTTTTTCATGCGGGGGAAAACGCCGGGATGGGCGATTTGTTCGGGAATGTCAATTATTCTCCGCCTCCATTTTCGCCCGGCGCTGGTCGCGCAACACCGCGATTCCCGCGTTCAACTCGAAACCCATGAGCAGGATCATGCAGTTCAGTTGAATCCAGATCATCAGGGCGATCAGGGTACCGATGGAGCCATAGATTTTGTTGTAACTGCCGAAATTATCCACGTAAAATGAAAACCCCCAGGAAACTGCGATGGACAGAAACGTAGCCAAAAGTGAGCCGGGATTGAAAAACGGCATGCGTCGCCTTGTGGCGGCGCCATAGCGGTAAATGGTGGAAAAACCGGCATAAAACAGCAGGACAACCACTACCCAGCGAAAGGAAAACACCGCAACCTTGGTGAGTAAATCCACTTTCACGTACGTGAAAACAAAACTCAGGATGGTGTTTCCCAAAATAACGAACACCACAGCCCCTACGAGCACCAGCCCGATCAGGAAGGTTAGTTGAATCGCAATCAGGCGCTTTTCCAAGGCGCTGCGGCGTTTGAACGTCTGGTGGTGCTCTTTTTCAAAACCGGTCATCATGGACAACATCCCGTTGGATGCGAACCAAAGCGCCAGAAAAAAACCGGCGGACAGTAGTCCGCTGCGTTGCCGGGTAGCAATATCCTCAATGGTGTCGAACAGCATTTTGCCCGCACTACCCGGCATGACCCGCTCGATGGAATCGGCCAGTACCACATCGAAATTTTCGTACAACGGCGTGTAGGCCAGGAGGGTGAACAGCACGATAATCGAAGGGAAAATGGCCATAAAAAAGTCGAAGGCCATGCTGTTGGCCCGCGTCAGGATGGCATCGTTGCGCAATTCATCCCGAATGAACACCACGAGGTTGTGTAGCGGAATGCGCTTCAGCCCCGGCAACGAGTGCGTTTTGGACCACGACAAGGCGCCGGTCCACAGCGGGTGTTCCCGAAAATATTTGACAACGCGTTCGGCGGTTTCTTGCATGCGGGCAAAGGTAACGCGGGATCGGAAAAACCTGTCCGACTCATTTTTGCACCCCCAGCACACCGTCGGTGCTTTGGAACAATTCGATCAGCCCTTTTTCCGAAATCTCCGCAGGATCGTAGGCCACAATCCACTTATTTTCCGCCGAAACCCGCCGAATGAGCAACAAACGCATGTCCCGAAACTGCGCAATCCAGTTGCCCGCATTCAAGTCGGAACGCAGGGTCACCGTTACCTCCCGGCGGGTACCCGGGGGCGGCTCCTTGGGATTTACTCCCTGTTTTACCTGAAAACCATGCGCTTCCGCGAGGTTCTTGATCGCATTTTCCAGTTCAAGTAACGGCGCCGGACGATCCATCGAACCGAGCACGCTCTTGGACACTCCATCGCGGTACACGATCAGCGTAGACCAGGGTGCATCCACCACCTGCGATTCAATCTTGTCGGGATATTGCCACAGGTTGGTTTTTAGCACATCCTTGCGCAATTGCCTGGTTTCCTGCTCCGTCAGCCGGAAGGAGTCAAGCCCTTGCCGTTCGGCAAACTGCCCGCCGGCGTATTCCACCCAGCCGTCGTGCCGCACCGTGAGGCGGATGATCGGACAGTAGCCGAAACAGCCGCCGGTGCGCAATTCCACCAATGGGGAATTGCCGTGCATGTTTTTACCGGGTTGGCAGCCAAGTTGGGTCAGTATGGCGAAAATCAAGGTCATGCGAATCATGGCGCTGCGTTTTTCCGCAAATGTAGGGATGCTCGGAGAGTTAATGGCAACACGGAGGACACAGATCAAACGGATAACCACCGATTTTTTGAAATCTGCGGGCATCCGAAAAATCCGTGTCCTCCGTGTTGCCATTGTTGTCACACTCGGCGGCGATCACAGCACCACCAATTTCCCGCTACCCACCAACTGCCCGTCGCGTTCTACCCGGAACAGGTACATCCCGGGCGTCATAGCGCCTTTTTTCAACAAAAACTGCGGCGTATCGGCAGACATTTCCTGCACCGCCCGCCCGCTCAAGTCGAACACCTGCAAGCGGTAATCACCCGATTCCGGCGCGCCGGAAAGGGTCAGCCAACTGGCTTCCGCCAGCGGGTGCGGGGCTACCTGCACAGCATACTCCGGCTTACGCGGGTCCCACCAGCCCACGGTCACGAAGTTTTCGCCATAGCGGTGCTGCACGGTGTTGGTGATGATCGGATCATTGAAGTCGAAATAAATGGCTGCGCGGTTGTGTACGTCGGTTTCCAACGGCACGTCAGCGCGGGGACTGACGCGGAACTGCACAAAACCGTGCGAGGCCGGTTCGTTCACGTTGCTGTCGGGCAGCAGGATGTTCTGAAAATCAAAGATCAAAATGCCCGGGCCGGCCATTTCGAAGCGGTAATTGTGGCTGGAAGCGCCGGGGCGCACTGTAGTCGGGTCGAACCAGGCATCGAGCGTATCGCGGATGACCACGGTGAAGGCTGTGTCGGTGCCTGTGTTCTGGAACCGGATCAAGTATTCCAGTTCGGTGCCGGGGCGGATGTAGTGCCCGGAGCCGTAGCCCGCCGGGAGGCCCTGTTTGTCGTTGGGGTCATAGGAGCCGACGTTGGGCATGCAGTTGATGTCCGACCATTGTCCCTGGTCGCCGGGGGCAAACTGGTTCACAAATCCCGTACTGAACGAACCCGTGCTGGAGCAGCCTTCCACCGACAAAACCGGTTGTTCAGGCCTGGGCGAGAACGGCTCCTGTTCGGCCTCGAT
>JAEUUV010000198.1 GCA_016787285.1 Saprospiraceae bacterium
CGACAAGGTGTCGAATACGCCGGATGCCAGGGAAATATCCGTGAGCGATAGGGCCGATCTTTTTCCCGCAGGATATACGACCGACGGGCAGAAGGCATCCGTTGAACAGATATAGGCCGTTGCATCGTTGAGCTTGAACCACGAACCGGGCATGTCGTACGGCGGGGCTATAGCCTCCGGGTAGTGTGGAGTGTCCCCGTCTGTCACGAAAAACCAGGATTGGTCAACAATTGGGTCAGGGCCATAGTGCTGCGCCGTTCCCGACCCGGTATGAAACCGGTTGCTGTTGGTCGTGTTTGTTCCTGTACCTTGGTACGGCTGGTGGCCGATCACCGTGTTGTCCTGCAAGAGCAGGCTGAAATTGTGGTTGTCAAAATCCGTTTGTCGCAGCTCCGAATCCGAACAGGTTCCCAGGAACTCAATCCCGGTGTTTGTCCCGTCCGTGGCATTGCAGCAGTAGATGTTGTAGGCGCTCATGGCGATTTCAAATCCCTTGGAGCCGTCGTTCTGGGCGCCCAGCCCGGCACTGGAAGTCACGGTATTTCCGTACACGTAGTTGATGTCCGAGCGGTTGAGCGAAAGGCCGTAACTCTTGAAATCGGCTGTTGGCGGGCTGGAGGGCAGGTTTATGGTCACTTCGTTGTCGGCGATACGGTTCCAGCCGCCGATCCCGTCCACTTTTATGCCGCGCACATAGTCGTCAAGCGTGATGATGTTGCGCGTTATTTTAGGTTCAAAGTCACTGGTTAGCAAGACGTTGGTGTTGTTGTTCCACAGCAACATCGCATTGCCTTTCTCGGCAGCGGACTGCGTCTGGTTGTCCTGTGTTTGAAAGACGTTGTCGTCGAAAATGTACTTTTCCAACCAGGGGGTATTGCGCAAATCCCAGCCACGCACGCCGTACCGCAGAAAACCGATTTGGTCGTTCTCCGTCATCACTACCGAGAGCGGGCGGCGCAGTTCCAGGCCCACGCGCACGTGATCCGTTTCGGAGTTTCGGAGCAAGATCATGCCGTTGTAGCTATGCACGGCCTGACCGGCCCCGTCGAAGGTGCATTCCGACACGTTGACTCGTCCTCCGTTGGCTGCCACACCCACGCCGGCCGAGAATGAAAAGGCGGGCGGATCGGTGTCCATGAACCCGATCATGTTCTCAAAATCGCTCCGCAGTACGTCCACAAATACATTTTCGGTGATGATACCGTTGCGCAGGTTGATAAACTGATTTCGGACTCCGCTCGTGGCGCCGATGTTGAAGTTGGCCCCGAGAATTGCGGCGCCCGCGTAGCCGTACTTCTCGTCGTAGTTGGGCAGGCCCGCATCGCAGCGTGGGAGGAGTTCGCCTAAGGAGTTGTTTTTGCCCTGGCATTCCATGACATTGCCGAAAAACGGCGTTTGCCATACTCCTCCGCCAAAAATCCCGCCACCCTGACCGGGGATATAAAGGCCGATGTGGTCGCGCTCGAAGCGGTTGTGCTGAATGTCCACTTGTGTGGAGAAAAACCCGGAAAACGGCAACGTCGGGTTTACCCACAAGGCATGTTGTGCATCGGCGATCGTGTTGTACCGGAAGGTCAGCCGCCCGACAGGCTCCACCCTGATACTTTTCCACATCGTTTCGCAACCGTAAATGTTGTTGTATTCCATGCTCAGGTGCTGGTATGGGTTGACCACGATTTCGGCACAGGGCTGCATGCGTACGTCGCCGTTCAAAATCTCAAAAGGTTGGTCAATGAGCAAGGTGCCCCGGATAGCCAGGCAACCCTCGTGCTGACTGAGGTCCAACTGGCTGACCCCAAGAGCGGATACCGGCAAGCCGTGTTCGGCATTGATGTTGATGCCGTGTTCGCAAGCGCAATCGAACAGTTCGGAGCAATCCTCTACAGTCAAGGTTTGTTGATCTGCCACACTTTGTTCGGTTTCGTTACAGGTTATGCTGACGGTATGCGTAACCGTGTAGGTACCCGCTTGCAAAAAATAATGGGTTGGGTTGGCTAAGGTACTGGTGGTGCCGTCGCCGAACTCCCACAGGTGTTCGACCGCTTCCGAGCAGTAGGATGCCGAAGTAAATGCCACTTCCTGACAATCATCGGTGTAGGTAAATTCGGCAGTAGGCCGTATCACCTGAATATCGTCAAAAAGAGCAGACGCCAGCGAGCCACTTCGCGATAAACTGAACAACATGTAGTTCCAGTCCGGCCCGCTATTGGGGTGTGCAATTACAACCTCGTAAAAGCCAAAGTCCGGCAAATCGTCCGTGATCTGAACGTACGTTGGGGAAGACACACTACCTGGTGTGGTATAAACCACTTCGTCGGACTCGGGCGGATTCGGCATGAATTCAATCTGTGCATGGAAACTCCCCGAACATTCAGGAGGCTTGCTGGCCCAAAAACGTACAATCACACATTGGCCATCGTCAATGGGAGCGCAAAGCGGGAATGCAACCCCTTCGTGCTTCCAGAATGGGCTTCCTGCTCCCAGAAGGCGGAGCATGTTGTTGCCCTGTGGCGCCATGACACCGGTAATATTGGATCCGCATAAATTATTAATGCTGTTGGCCGGACTTACATAAATGTCCGGGGTATTGCTGGAAGTTAAACTATATAAAAACCGGAACGTAGCCTGAGGGTCGTTTGAGGGTGCAGCACACAGCGCCACGCGCATTTCGGAACTATTGGCAAAAGATTCCATATCGCCCAGACAGTTAAGGTTGCAACTGGGCTGCTCGCAGCAATCCGGTGTTTGTGCCTGCAAACGGCCAACGAAAACAAGGAGAAAAAGCACCAGACGCCCAACGTAAACCGATGCTTGTCTTACAAACTGTGGGGGGGGGGGCAAACTGTAGATGAAGTTCGTTTGTCATGTTTTTGAGTTTTTTACTGTGAACTGAATGAGGGGGTGAGCCGTTCTGCCGTACCGGGTACGACAAATCGAAAAACGACAATTCAGAAGCAGGTACGGAGACCATTAAAAATTGGGGATTATCAGGTTCCTTGCCAGAAGAACATAAAGCGATGCAAGTATAGGCAGAACGATCTAAAAATGCCTTGCGGATGCAATGCCAATTTTGGCGCAATTCGTGAATGCGCCGGTATAATAGGTAGATTGGGCATTTGGGTGTGTGAATGTGTTCTGGCTGCGTCGTCTACGGAGAAAAGCCTCTCACTCAGGAAACCACCCGTTCCACCATCGCCTCGTCCGCCAGACTCGGGATCATCACCTGCAAATCCAAGTAAGCGGATGGTCGTCCAGTACCCGTATCGTCGTTATGTGTACATGCAAGTGTTTTTGAAATTAAGTGCCGAGACTTAACGGCGACAAAAGTATCGGTTCCGCTCAATTTCCACGCACGCGTTCGTATTCCACCTGCACCAGCCCGCTTGGGTAGGCCCGGCTTTGTACCAAACGCAGGGCATGTTCGGGTCTGCCGGGCTTGAACAGCGGAATACCGTCGCCAAGCAGGACGGGGATAATGGAAACGACATACCGGTCAATCAGGTCGCGCAGGGCCAGTTCGTGTACCACTTCGCCGCCGCCGTCGCAGTAGATGCCGAGGCCGGGGTCCCGGCGGATTTGCGTGATGAGATCGCCGATGTCACCGCCGAAGAACTCCACATTTTCGTCGCTGCCCGAGCGGGTTTGGGAAAGCACATAGCATTTACGGCCTGCGTGTGGCCAGGGAATGCCGAAGGAAAGTACTTTGTCGTAGGTCTTGCGCCCGATGATGATGGTGTCCACGGTGCGGATAAATTCGGCGTAGCCGTAGTCTTCCGGTGGCGCCTCCACGGAAGAAAGCCAGGAAATGTCGCCGTCGGGCCGGGCGATGTAGCCGTCGAGGCCGGCAGCAATGTAGAGCGTGAGTGGTCGGTGTGGCATGGAACAAAAAGTGATAGATTTGCCTTGACGTGTTCTGAGACCGGCTTGTTGCGGAACGTTTGTAAAATTTAGAAGAAAAGACCATGCAAGCCAATACCTTTGTAAAAATTATACTTCGCTATGGCGGTAATAACTTTTGAAAAAATCGCTGTTCAGGACCTGGATCAGCGCTTGGTTGACAGTATCAAGGCGTTTTTCAAGAATGGAAACGTGCGAATTTCGATTACAATCGAAAATGAGGATCGTAAAGCGCTCATGTCTTTGCACGAAATTGTTCAAAAAAACCGGCAAGCCCCTTATGTCGTCAGGTTTGACGAAGATTTTGATTTTGACGGCTTGGCAGATGCCCTGGAAGCCGACGAAAGTCTGGATGTTTTACCGGTTTTAGAGAAACACAAAATTTCCAACCCCAATGTTGCGCCTCGAACTTCAAGGAAAAGCCATTGACGATTGTAAATTTTGGGCGTTAAACGACCGAAAAGTCCTCGCCAAATGCTTCCGGTTTCCCACAGCAGTTTTACTGTTCCTTTGGGGAACCAGCCTTCGCCTTTCCGCCCAATCCCCCTACTTCTCCTTCGGCAAACTGACCACCGAACAGGGCCTCTCGCAGGATTTTGTGACCAGCATTGCGCAGGATCGCGAAGGATTCCTCTGGTTTGGCACCAACGACGGCCTGACCCGCTACGACGGCAGGCGCTGCGTCGTATTCCGTAACCTCCCCAACGATCCCTCCTCCCTGCCCGACAACCGCATCACCGGGCTGACGACCGATACCCAGGGCCGGCTCTGGATTTCCACGTTTCAGGGACTGTGCCTGTATACGCCCGCAACCCGGCAGTTCCGGCGCGTGCGCACCGGTTTGCATCCCGACGGCGCAGCCGATGTGTGTTGCAGCAATATGGCCTTCGACCGCAACGGCACAGGCTGGGCCTTGGCCGACACCCTGCTGATGCGCCTCGATCCCAAAACCCTGAAAACGGAATTTTTCAAAATCCCCTGCCGCACCAAAACGGAATGCCAGGTCTATGCCGACTCGAAGGGCCGCGTATGGGTCACCTTCCCGGGGCAACATTTGCTCCGCTTCGACATTGCCCAAAAAAAGTTCACCTACATGCGCGGCCTCGACAACCCGCGCGGCGACCCGCGCCCCTGGCCCATGTGGGTGCAGGAAGACAGCCGCGGCGCCATCTGGGGTTCGGATTGGGACAAGGCGTTTTACCGGTACGACGAACAGCAGGGTTTGTTTGTGGACCTGCCCGATTCCAACGGTATTGCTACTGTGTTTTTGCTGGAGGAACGCCCCGGCGCCGAACCTATGATCTGGGCAGGCGGCGGCCATCACGGCCTGTGGCGGCTCGACGGCGGCACGTACCAACGCATGGATTTCCCGCCCGACCCGCGCGACCCGTATGCCCACAACAACACCCGCGTGTACGCCCTGTACCGCGACCCCAATACGGACATCATCTGGATCGGCACCGAACTGGGCGTGGAGTTTTACGACCCCAACGGTATCAAGTTCGGGCGTGTGTTGCTCCCTGAACGACCGGGACAGGATCAGTTTTTTGCCGTGTCGGGATTGGCCCCCGACCCGAATGTTCCCGACCGCTACTGGGTGGGCGTGTGGGGCGTCGGCCTGTTTGAATGGCAACGAAACTCCGGCGGCTTCCGTTTGTACAATTCCCAAAACAAAGGCCTGTATTCCAACGAGATATTCGACCTCGACCGCGACCGCGCAGGCAAGCTCTGGTTTGCCACCTGGCGCGGCGTCGAACGGTTCGATACCCGAACCCGCCAACACCGGCACTTCCCGCAACCTCCACCCTGGGATACCGACGGCGACCGGGTGCTGAGCATACGCGCCGGGCCGGACGGGCGCATCTGGACCGGCAATAACCGCGGCACCCTCGTGGCAACCGACCCGGCTACCGGCAAAGGCCGACCCATCAAACTGTACCGGTACGACGGCTCCCGATTCCCGAATTACGGCATCTGGAGCCTGGGGTTCGACCGCAAAGGGCGCGTACTCGCCGGCTCGCCGAACGGGCTGTTGCGCTATGACCCGCGCACCGATACCAACGACCACATCCTGTATCGAAAGCCGGACTTGTACGTATCCTGCGCCGTGTACGGCCCCGACGGACGCCTGTACGTAGGCACCGCCGAAGG
>JAEUUV010000296.1 GCA_016787285.1 Saprospiraceae bacterium
GGCCGCCTGATGCAGGTATCTGCCGGCAAAGTCCTGCTTCAGACCGGCCAGAATATCCGCAATACAATCATCGTACTCGACGGCCTCGTCAAGCTCTTCCGCGAAGACGAAAACGGCGACGAGTTTTTCATGTACCACCTCATGCCCGGCGACGGCTGCGCCCTTTCGCTCATCTGCGACCGCACACACCGCGCCAGTGCCGTCACGGCCAAAGCCGTCACCGACTCCACCCTGCTCGTGGTGCCGCTGGAGCACACCGAAAACTGGATGCGCGACTACCGCACCTGGTACCATTTCGTCATCAGTACCTACCGCAAACGCTACGAAGAACTGCTGGAAACCATAGACAGCATCGCGTTCAAAAACCTCGACGAGCGCCTCGAATTTTACCTGCGCCGCCATCGCGACACGCTTGGTAGCAACGTGCTGGAAATCACCAACACCGAAATCGCGCAGGAACTGAATTCCTCCCGCGAGGTCATTTCCCGGCTGATGAAAAAACTGTCGGAAGCAGGGAAGGTGCGGTTGCTGAAAAACGGGATCGAGATACTGAAACTTTAACTAAACAGTCCCTCCTTGATTAACTCCCTCCTTTCGATAATATTTTCCGGGTGATTGAGGTCAAGGATTTTGATCGTCGCCTCCGCGATGGAGGTGCGAGGATAAATTGCCCCTGTTTCGTCTATCTCAAAATGATCAGCCCAAGCGTCGGTACGTGGGTTAAAAAAACGTATCGGTGTGCTATGATTCTGAAGATATGTGGCAATGTCTGTTCCCTTGTTCAGATTGCAAATCTGGCAGCAGTATGCAAGGTTGTCTGCCTCGGTAGAGCCGCCGTGTTTCAGGCTGACAATGTGGTCAATGTGGAAGGGGAAAAATGAATCAGCGGCGGGAATGCGGCAGTATTCACAACGATAGTTGGCGCGTTCAGCGACAAAAAGGCGTACGGTTTCGGGGATATACCGACTCATGCGCGATGCGAATATTTGCGGGCACGAATTTTTGCCAATCGAATCAGTCGCTCCAGCACGATGTAATGATCGAGTTCGTCTTTTTCAGACTTGCTCAACTCGCCGGATTTTGATTTTTCAATCAATTCTTCCAGTCGTTCCTGCATGGCTTCTGATGCATGCAGGCTAAGCAATTTGTCCGGCTCAATGCGTGCCAGCAAATCGGCGATTTCATCGTATGCGGAATAAATAGTCATGTTTGATCGCTTTGACTGCAAAAGTAACAGAAACTGCGAAACCATCCCCCTGCCGTGATCTATGTCACGAATTGTCGGCTCCAATGCCCCACACCTTTGCGTCAGTTTTTACCGCAAACAGAAAAAGCAATGGCAATCGCAGGTTATTTCGCATCGGCACTCATCGGCGTCTCGCTCGGCCTGATCGGCGGCGGCGGCAGCATCCTGACCGTTCCGGTGTTGGTGTATCTTTTTGGCGTGGATCCCATCGTGGCCACGGCTTATTCCCTTTTCATTGTCGGCTCCACCAGTCTGGTGGGCACGTTGCCCAAGTACCGCGAGCACCTGGTCAACCTGAAAACCGCCGTCATTTTCGGCATTCCGTCCATCGCCGCCGTGTACGCCACGCGGGCCTGGCTGGTGCCGCTGATTCCCGATCCGATTTTCACGGTGGGCAGCCTGGCGGTCACCAAGCCCATGTTCATCATGGCGCTGTTTGCCGTGCTGATGGTGTTTGCATCGGTATCCATGATCCGGGCGAAGAAAAACGGCAGCGACGCAGAGCCGGCCGGCCCGCAGCAGTTCAACTACCCGATGATCCTGATCGAAGGCGCCGTTGTGGGCGTACTCACGGGTCTGGTGGGCGCCGGCGGCGGATTTTTGATCATTCCGGCTCTGGTGTTGTTCAGCAAACTGCCGATGAAACAAGCCGTCGGCACCTCGTTGCTCATCATTGCCGCCAAATCACTGTTCGGCTTTCTCGGCGACGTTACGCACTACCACCTTGACTGGCTGCTACTGGGCGCCGTCACGGCACTAGCCATTGCCGGCATTTTCATAGGCAATCGCCTCAGTCGCAAAATTGACGGCGTCAAACTCCAGAAGGCGTTCGGCTGGTTTGTGTTAGTCATGGGGATTTACATTCTGGTGCGGGAACTGTTCCTGAACCCGGCGGCTATGGGCGGGCATTAAGCATTCGTCCGACGAGAGATTGCGGCAAATTTTTTCCGCATCGTGACAACGGTCACGAATTTTTCAAAACCACATTCTGTACTTTTGCATCGTTTCACAAAAAATGACACATATCAAATCAAAATTTGTTTCAAGCATGAAAATCGAACAAATCTATACCGGTTGCCTGGCTCAGGGCGCATACTACATCGAGAGCGAAGGCGAGGCCGTGGTGATTGATCCCCTGCGCGAAGTCGCTTCCTATTTGGAAAAAGCGGAGAAGGACAACGCCAAAATCAAATACGTTTTTGAAACACATTTCCACGCCGACTTCGTGAGCGGCCACGTGGACCTCGGCAAAAAAACCGGCGCACCCATCGTGTACGGCCCGAATGCCAACCCGAGTTTCGATGCGCACATCGCCAAAGACGGCGAAGAATTCAAGGTGGGCAAACTGACCTTCCGCGTGCTGCACACTCCCGGCCACACGATGGAAAGCACCTGCTACCTGCTGCTCGACGAAAACGGCAAGGAAACGGCGCTGTTCTCCGGCGACACGCTCTTCATCGGCGACGTAGGCCGCCCCGACCTGGCCCAGAAAGCCGCCCACCTGACCCAGGAACAATTGGCCGAAACGCTCTTCGACTCGCTGCGCAACAAGGTGATGACTCTGTCCGACGACGTGATCGTGTACCCCGCGCACGGCGCGGGCTCGGCCTGCGGCAAAAACATGTCCAAGGAAACGTTCGATACCCTGGGCCACCAAAAGGCGACCAACTACGCCCTGCGTGCCAACATGACCAAAGCCGAATTCGTGAAAGAGGTGACCACCGGCCTCATGCCGCCGCCGGCTTATTTTCCGCTCAATGTGGCGCTGAACAAACACGGCTACGACAGCATTGACGAGGTGGTGCGCCGCGGTACACAAGCCCTGTCGCCGCGTGCATTCGAGGTGGCCGCCAACGAAACCGGCGCGCTTATTCTCGATACCCGCGATCCGCAAACATTTGCCAAAGGCTTCGTGCCCAACTCGATCAATATCGGCATTGACGGCTCGTTCGCTCCCTGGGTGGGCGCCCTCATCCCCGACGTGAAGCAGGAACTGCTCATCGTGGCCGATGCCGGGCGCGAAGAAGAGGTGGTCACCCGCCTCGCCCGTGTGGGTTATGACTATTGCCTCGGCTACCTGGCCGGCGGCATGGATGCCTGGCGCGAAGCCGGTATGGAAGTGGACCACATCGAAAGCATCTCGCCGGAACAACTCGCCGAACGCCTCGCCGCCAACCCGAACGCACCCGTGTTCGATGTGCGCAAAAAAAGCGAGTACGACAGCGAGCACCTCGAAGTGGCCGAAAATGCCCCCCTGGATTTTGTCAACGACTCCATGTTGCAAATGCCCAAGGACAAAACGACCTACATCCACTGCGCCGGCGGCTATCGCTCCATGGTTTTTACCAGCATCCTGCGTGCCCGCGGGTACGACAACCTCGTGGACGTGCAGGGCGGCTTCAAGGCGCTCAAGGAAAGCGAAAAATTCAAGGTGACGGACTACGTGTGCCCAAGCACGCTGTTGTAAGTTTCTGTGTAACGTCTGTGCCGGTTGTCTGCGAACGTCTGTGAGAACTTTAGCATGTTCAGCCAAATAAGACTTGTTTCTCACAGACGTTCGCAGACAACCGGCACAGACATTACACAAAATTGAGTTTCGAATTTATTGGATACTTATACCAACAACAATAACATGGAATTTCTCACACAACCCTGGTCCTGGTGGGTCGCCGGTATTTTCATCGGCCTCACGGTGCCGATTCTGCTCCTGCTAGGCAACAAACACTTCGGCATATCCGGCAACCTGCGCCACATCTGTGCAGCCTGCTTCCCGGCCAACATCAAGTTTTTCCAATACAACTGGAAAAAAGAATCCTGGAACCTGTTCTTCGCAGGCGGTATCGTCGCAGGGGCTGCCATTGCATCACTTTGGCTACAAGACCCCAACCCGCTGCAGGTACACCCTGACCTGGTCAACGATCTGGCCGCCGTCGGGGTTACCAACATTGACGGGCTGGTGCCGACCGATTTGTTCAGTTGGGACAGCCTGTTTACCCTGCGCGGGTTCCTGCTCATGGTCGTCGGCGGATTTCTGGTGGGTTTCGGCACGCGCTATGCAGGCGGCTGCACTTCCGGGCATGCCATCATGGGCCTTTCCACCCTGCAATGGCCCTCGCTCGTGGCCACGATCAGTTTTATGGTCGGTGGATTCCTGATGACCCACTTGCTCCTTCCGCACATTCTCGCACTCTGAAAAACTCCCGTTGCAACATGGAAAATACAACTGCATTCACCCAACCCGTAGCCGCCGAAACCGACTCCGAAGTGCGTTCGCTGCACGCCATGTGCCTCAACGAATCGGAAGTACAGCACCCCTGGTGGCATAACTTCAAGTTTTCCGTCGTCGGCATCTTTTTCGGTATCGTCTTCGTGAAAGCCGAAATCATTTCCTGGTTTCGTATTCAGGAAATGTTCCGGTTGGAGTCGTTCCACATGTACGGCGTGATCGGGACCGCCGTGGTCGTCGGCGTGATCTCGGTGTTTCTGATCAAAAAACTGAACGCCCGCACCATATACGGCGAGCGAATCACCTTCACGGACAAGACGTTCAACAAAGGTCAGATTATCGGTGGCCTCATTTTCGGTCTCGGCTGGGCGATCACCGGCGCTTGCCCCGGCCCGCTGTTTGCACAAATCGGCACCGGCGCCTTAGTCATCACGGTCACCCTGCTGAGCGCCATCGCCGGCACCTGGGCGTACGGTTACCTCCGGGATCAGCTGCCACACTGATTCCAGTTTTGAGTTTTGAGTTTTGGGTTTTGAGTCCACTCAAAACTCAAAACTCAAAACTCTAAACTCTAAACTGCCTTTCGTTTCGCTAGTAAATCGAAGTAACGCATTCGTGTGCCGGATTTTCGGCACACCACCTGCGTGACGCTCACGGTGCGCACGCGCCCGTCGCGATTCATCACGTAATCGTTTTCAGGGTCGCCGACACTGCCGGTCAGGTGCAGGTTCAGAATGGCGGCGGGCAGGCTGCGGCTCGAAAGGCTCTTGTTTTTCTCAAGCCAGTCGCGGAATACCTGTTCGCGCCGGGCCTGCATATCGGGCGGGTACAAGGTGGCCGAGCACCAGAAATGCGGCTGATCGGGCGGCAGTTCGGCGAGGTGGCGGTGTGCGCCGTCCCAGCGAAGTTGCACGACTTTTTCGGTTTGAAAAAACAGGAATGTGAACGGCTCTATACCTTCGAGGTTGTATTTTTCGAAGAAATCACGGGGTTCGGGCCAGTCAAAGAAGTCGAGCAGGACAAGTCCCCGGCTGCGGCGGTAGGGCGGTTCGTGGCGGTGTTTGACGAAGGCGCCGTTGAGCAGGCAGGCCGTTCGCCCGTCGTTGGCGGTAGCAATCCAGGCGCCACCGGCTTTGGTATCCCTCGGAAAAATCAGGGAGTCGCTCCGGACAAGGCCGTGTTGGGAACGGGACGGCGCTTCGTCCCGGTTGTGCGTGAGTACAAAACCACCCGAAATGGGCAGGTAGGTTACGGTGCACACCGGCGGTACATTTCCAGGTTCACCACCCCGAGGCGCTGCAGGAAGTGGCTCATGGAGACGCGCAGCACGCCCAGCCCGTATTTCATACTCCGGCGGAAATTGATGCTGGAGGCTTCTTCAAAATATTTGGTCGGGCAGGTCACCTCGCCGATGTCAAATCCGGCAAAAATGATCTGCGAGAGCATTTCGTTGTCGAACACAAAATCGTTGGAATTCCCGTTGAAATTGATCGTTTCGAGCACCGGTCGGCTGAATGCGCGGTAGCCCGTGTGGTATTCCGACAATTTGTAGTGGCCCAGCAGGTTCTGGGTGAACGTCAGGAAACGGTTGGCGACGTACTTGTACAGCGGCATGCCGCCTTTGCGGGCGCCCATGCCGAGGATGCGCGAACCGAGCACCACCGGGTACAGTTCTTCCCCGATGATGTTCACCATGGAGGGGATGAGTTTGGGGGTGTACTGGTAGTCGGGGTGCAACATGATTACGATATCGCCGCCGATCTCGAGGGCCTTGTTGTACAGCGTTTTCTGGTTGCCGCCGTAGCCTTTGTTTTTTTCGTGTACCAGCACGTGCCGGATACCGAGGTTGCGTGCGATCTCGGCGGTGTTGTCGCGGCTGTGGTCGTCGCAGAGGATCACATCGTCCACAAGATCGAACGGAATTTCCCGGTAAGTTTTTTCGAGGGTTTTGGCCGCGTTGTAGGCCGGGAGCACGACGACCACTTTTTTTCCTTTATACATATCAAATCAGCGGTTGGCGGTTGACCCGCATCAGAGCGTTTCCGGGGTGGTATCTTCGGGTTTTGCCTCGGCGGTGGGTGGTTCGGCAGGCGTTTCTTCGGCGGCTTCGGCGTTTTTCACCTCGTCAAAAATGCCTTTTTCCTGCATGAAGAGGAACCACTTGATGCACTTTTTGATGTCGGCGATATGCACCCGGTCGTGATCGTGTTCGGGCAAAATGGTGGAAAAATACGCGCGTAGTTCGGCGCTGGAAGCATCCAGCGATACCACCGGCGTAGTCGCCTGCGCGTCCAGCATTTTCTGGAAAACATCCGCCAGCGGAATCGTGCCCTCGTCGGTGTCCACGTAGATGGAAACCGTCCCAAGGGGCGTGATCTGGTTTTGGCGGGTAGCGATGAAGCGGGTGCGACCTTCTTTGCGGTCTTCAATGAGCAGACCGTTGCTGCGCGTGGTGATCAGTTTGTGTACGCCGGGTACGCCGGCGATGACCAAAAATTTATCTATGTTCATGGTTGTGTGTCGGGCAAAGGTAAACAGACTTTGGATTTTTGAACATGGGCATCACGCGTATGGTTACCTTGGCCCTTTAAATACCAACCACGCGCTATGCCCACCATTCTATTTCAGGATTCGTTGTTGCTTGCTGTAAACAAACCACCGGGGATGCCGGCCCAGGCCGACAAAACCGGCGACACCTCGCTTTTGCAGTGGGCAGAGGCCGAATGTGGCCAGCCGTTGCACCCGGTACACCGGCTTGACCGCCCCGCAAGCGGCATCCTGCTACTGGCTAAAAGCCGCGAAGCCATGACGCAACTCCAGTTGCAATTCCAGGCACGCACCATTGAGAAGGAATACTTGGCCGTGGTGGAGGCTTTGCCGGCGCAATCAGAGGGCACATTGGTACATTTTATGCAAAAGGATACCGGAAAAAACCGCGCCTTTGTTTCCGCCGAAGCACGTCCCGGCGCCGAACGCGCCGAACTGTCGTATCGCCTGCTGGGCAGCAGTCAGCGCTACCATTTGCTGTTGGTTCGGCTGGTTACGGGGCGTCACCACCAGATTCGGGCACAACTGGCCGGTATCGGTTGCCCGATCAAGGGCGACGTGAAGTACGGCGCCCGGCGCGGAAACCGGGATCGCTCCATCCACCTCCATGCTTGGCGCGTCGGCTTTGAGCACCCGGGCACCGGCGAATGGATGCGCCTCGAAGCCCCTTTGCCGGCAGGCGATCCGGTTTGGGATGCCCTGGCCGGGCTTGTTGCTGCGGGAACGTAGAGCAGGAAACAACAAAGGCCCCGCGAATCCCAAGGGTTTGGGACCGGAGCCTCGCAAAGGTATCGTTGCAAGTTGTTGCGCTATGCCTCCGCCTCGTCGCCGGATACTTTTCCGGGCACCAGCACGTGGCCACGGTAGTACAGATCGCCGTTTACCGTGTAGGCGTGGTGCATGAGGTGGCGCTCGCCGGTGGTGTTGCAGGTGGCGAGTTGCGGTGTGTCAATTTTGTAGTGCGTGCGACGGGCGCGGGTTCTGCGCTTGGAATGTCGCCATTTAGGATTCGGCATGACGGTATGTCGTGTTTCGTGTATGCAATTATTTCAGGCCATTGAGCGCATCCCACACAGGGTTGGATTTGCCAGGATCGCCGTTTTCTTCCAAAAATTTCAGTACTTCGAAATTGCAGGGCGGATTTGGGTCGTCCTGACAATTATAGGTATTGGTTATGGGCAGCGCCAGAATCGAAAACTCGTACAGGTACGGTGCGATCTGGAGCGCCGAGGCTTCGCGGGAGAGGAACACCACCTCGTCGGAGTCGTCCTCGCCATCGGCGTCGCCGTATTTTACTACCAACTGCCGCTCGTCCTGAAGCGGGAGTTTAATCGGTGCTGTGCAGCGGTCGCATTCAGCATGGCTGTAGCCGTTTATCACAAAATCGAGTATCAACATACTCGGACGTTTGTCCAACTGAAGCGCCACTTCCACTTTTCCCTCTTCGATCGGAGAGCCTTCAAAATGTCTAAAAAACTCACGATCCAGCGTGTACTCAAACCGATGCATGCCGGTCTTCAATCCCTGAATCGGAATGGAAAACGCTGAAAACGGGTCCATCGCCGCTGTTTTTTGAAAAATGGGCTGCAAAGGTAGGTTGCCGTTTTTAAACAACCAAGCAAGATTTTTTACAAAAGGACAAAACCGGCTCTTGCTAACCGGAACCTTCCACATTTTTTCAGCCCGGGGTTTAAAACCCGGGCTGAAAAAATGGATTATTTGAAAAACTGATCGTACGGATTATCGGGCCGTGCAGGTGGCTTTTCTTCCGGAGCCTGCTCTTTCTCCGGTTCGGGTGCCGGCTCGATATATTCGTCCACAGTTTCGGCGGGCGTAGTGTATTTGGGGCGGCTTTCCAGTTCCTCAAACTCTACAAACTCGTCTTCCGGCGGCCTTTGCTGTTCGCGCATGGCACGGCCAAATTGCTCCATTTTATTGTACCCCAAGGCCCGGAGGAACAGGTAGAGTGCCAGTACGGGGAAGCCGACTACCGCCAGTGCGCCAAGCAGCAGGCCGCCAAGTGGATTGCGCTGCAGCAGGCTCAGAAAATCGCGCCCGGTATCGGCCACAGCACGCCAGTTGATAACCAGTGCCAGCACAAAAAGTACCGGCGATGCCCAGTAGAGCACATAAAACAGACCTTTCAGAATATAATAGGCCGCCACGAGGGCCAGCACGCCCATGATCAGGCAGCCCCAGCCGCCGCCGGCGCGGCCATATTTGACATAAACCATCTGATGTCGTTTGCGGTGTTTTGAGGACGGCAAAAGTAAAAACCTTTTCTGTGGGACGCACGCCTCGTTCGTGGTTGCGCATCACCCTGCCCCAAGAAATACCGCTGCCGGCGGTTTCACCCAAAAACCCTACCTTCGCGCCGCAAAAAAACAGCATACCGTACCCATGACTTCCCGCGACATCCGCCGCCAGTTCCTCGACTTCTTCGCGTCCAAAGGCCACAAGATCATCCCCTCGGCGCCCATCGTAGCCAAGAGCGACCCTACGCTCATGTTCATCAACTCCGGCATGGCGCCGCTCAAGGACTTTTTCCTCGGCAACCAGACGCCGCCCGCCAAACGCGTGGCCGATACCCAGAAATGCCTGCGCGTGACCGGCAAACACAACGACCTCGAAGACGTGGGCCGCGACGGCTACCACCACACCATGTTCGAGATGCTCGGCAACTGGTCCTTCGGCGATTATTTCAAAAAGGAAGCCATCGCCTGGTCTTGGGAATTGCTCACCGAGGTGTACAAAATACCCAAAGACCGCCTCTATGTGTCGGTATTCAAAGGCGATGAAAAGGAAAACCTGCCCTTCGACCAGGAGGCGCATGACACCTGGAAACTGTACATCGCCGAAGACCGGATTTTGCCTTTCGGCAAAAAAGAAAATTTCTGGGAAATGGGCGACCAAGGCCCCTGTGGCCCCTGCTCCGAAATCCACGTAGACCTGCGCCCCGACAGCGAACGCGCCAAAACGGACGGCCGCGCCCTCGTGAACGCCGACGACCCCAACGTGATTGAAGTGTGGAACAACGTGTTCATGCAGTTCAACCGCCGTGCCGACGGCTCGCTGGACGAATTGCCTGCCAAAAGCGTGGACACCGGCATGGGCTTCGAACGCCTCTGCCGCGCCGTGCAAGGCGCCGCCTCCAACTACGACACCGACCTGTGGAAGCCGCTCATCGGTTTTCTTGAAAAATTTTCCAACATAGAGTACACCGGCACCTACCCCGAAATACACGCCGACTGGAAAAAAACCGACGTGGCCATGCGCGTGGTGGCCGACCACCTGCGGGCCGTGTGTTTCACCATCGCCGACGGCGAACTGCCCGCCAGCGGCGGCGCGGGCTACGTTATCCGCCGGATTCTGCGCCGCGCCGTGCGCTACTACTACTCGTTTCTCGACCTGAAAGAACCCGTGCTGTACCGCATGGCGCCCATTCTCGCCGAGGAATTCCACGACGTGTTCCCCGAACTGAAAGCGCAGATTGACTTTGTGGCCAAAGTGGTGCTGGAAGAAGAAAAAGCCTTCCTGCGCACCCTCGAAAGCGGGCTGAAACGCATCGAAAGCCTCCAGATTCAACAAAACACAATTGACGGACGGCAGGCATTCGAACTGTACGACACCTTCGGTTTTCCCATTGACCTCACCCGCCTGATTGCCCGCGAAAAAGGCTGGTTGGTGGATGAAGCCGGTTTTGAAGGAGCCTTGCTGGAGCAAAAAACGCGCTCCCGCAAAGACGCCGCCAAGGAGGTGGGCGACTGGATGGTGCTGCGCGACGAAGCCAATGTCGAGTTTTTCGGCTACGACCAACTCGAACTGCGCAACAGCCACGTGGTGAAATACCGCACCGTGCAGATCAAGGGCCAACCCCAGTACCACCTCGTGCTGAACCGCACCCCGTTCTATCCCGAAGGCGGCGGCCAGGTGGGCGACACCGGCTGGCTGGAATTCAGCGACGAAAAGATACGCGTGCTGGATACGAAGAAGGAAAACGATCTGGTCATGCACGTGGTGGAGCGGCTGCCGCAGTACATGCAGGACCCGACGGTGCATTGCCACGTGGATGTCCGCAAGCGTCGCCTCACCGAAAACAACCACTCGGCTACACACCTGCTGCACGCCGCCCTGCGTCGCGTGCTCGGCCACCACGTCCAGCAAAAAGGCTCGTACCTCGACGACCAGACCCTGCGCTTCGACTTCGCGCATTTCCAGAAAGTCAGCGACGAGGAACTGGCCCAGATCGAGCAGATCGTAAACGAAAAAATCCGCGAAAACATCGCCCTCGACGAGGCGCGAAGCATCCCGATTGAGGAGGCGCAAAAGGCCGGCGCCATGATGCTTTTTGGCGAAAAATACGGCGAGCGCGTGCGCATGATCACCTTCGACCCGGCTTACTCCCGCGAACTCTGCGGGGGCTGCCATGTGCGCCACACGGGCCAGATCGGGTATTTCAAAATTGTGTCCGAAGGCGCCGTGGCCGCCGGGGTACGCCGGGTGGAGGCCCTCACCGCCGATGCCGCCGAGCAGTACCTGAGCACCATCGAGCGCGAAGTGACAGCCATCAAACTGCTGCTGAAAACCAAGGAGCCGGCCAAAGCGGTAGCCGACTTGCAGGAGGAAAACAAACGCCTGCAAAAAGAAATCGAGCGCCTCGTGCAGGAGCAAGCCAACAGCTTGCGTGAGGGACTGCGCGGCAAGGCTGAAACCGTGAACGGCGTTGCCTTTGTGGCCGCTGTTTTGCCCATCAACGACGCCAATGCGATCAAAACACTGGCATACGAACTGGAGCGCGAACTCGGCAGCGCCGTCATCGCCTTCGGTTCCGTGAGCGCCGACAAGCCTCTGCTCACCGTGCGCATCAGCGATGCCTTAGCCAAAGAGCGCGGCCTGAACGCCGGCGCCATCGTGCGCGAACTCGCCCAGAAATTTCTCCAGGGCGGCGGCGGCGGGCAGCCGTT
>JAEUUV010000315.1 GCA_016787285.1 Saprospiraceae bacterium
CGGGAAAAAGACGGCGACCGGGTAGTGGTGGTGCTGAACCTGAGCAAGGAACGCACCTCGGTGACCCTGCGCCCCGGCAGTTCTGTGGCCGGCCCGTATGCCAACGTGTTCGGCAACGGCACCCTGGAATTGACGCAGGAAATAACGCTCGACCTCAAACCCTGGGAGTACCTGGTTTTTTCAAACAAGTAACCCAACCAAGGGTATGTTTCCTGGCAACGCGTTCCATTTTCTGATGCTGTTTTTCCGGCTTTCCAAAGGCAAAAAAAGCCGGAAAAGCCGCTTCAAACGCGTGTATTTGATACTGGTGCGCATCCGGATCGCCTTCCTGCTGGGCATTTCGGCCCTCTCAATCGGGATACTGGGCTATGTGCTTATCGAGGGGTACAGCTGGTTCGATGCGTACTACATGGCCATCATCACTTTAGCCTCGGTGGGCTACGGGGAGGTACATCCGCTTAGCAACGCAGGCCGGTTGTTCACTTCGTTTTACATCCTGATCAATGTCGGCATCTTTGCCTATGCCATTTCCACCATCACCGGCATTTTCGCAGAAGGCGGATTTGCCAAGTTGCTGCATGATTTTCGTATGAATCAAAAAATCGAAAACCTCCGCGACCATGTCATCGTGTGCGGGTTCGGGCGGCACGCCACCGAGGTCGTTCAGGAACTGTCCAAACAAGGGGTGCCTTTTGTCATCGTTGAAAAAAAAGCCTCCACCGTGGACGAGTTACGGCACTCCGGTTTCCTCTACTTTGAAGGCGATGCCACCGAAGACGACGTACTCATGGAAGTGGGCATTGACAGGGCCAAAGCGCTTGTTGTAACCTTGCCCGACGATGCCGACAACCTGTTTGTCACCCTTTCGGCCCGGCAGATCAATCCGAAATTGCGGATCATATCCCGCGCCGGCAACCTGGCCGACGAGATTAAAATCCGGCGTGCCGGCGCCGACCACACCGTGGTACCCGAGCAAATCGGGGGTTTTTACATGGCCACCCTCGTGAATAAACCCGATCTGGTGGAGTTTTTCACCCTGCTGTCCAACATGGGGCCGAGCAATGTGGTGTTTGAGGAAATCGAAGTGGCACGTCTCTTGCCCGATATGCAGGGCAAGTCCATCGCAACGAGCGGACTGGATCGTAAGGCCCGCATTTCCGTGGTTGCCGTACGCCGCCCAAACGGGCAATATGAACTCAATCCGCCGAGCGATACGGTGCTTCAAAGCGGTTGGCACATCGTTTTGCTGGGAAATCTGGAGCAGATGAATCTTTTTAAACAAAATGCCCTGACCCAACACCCATAACCATCCTCCGATTCCGCATACATTTGCCCCGCCCAGTCAACCAATCAACCAGTCAACTAATAAACCAATCAACCAATCGAACGATTGTAAAAAATGCCTTCCAACGACTCCTTGCACGGCCATCACCGGCTTTCACTCGCCGGACTGATTATAACTCTGGGCATCATTTACGGCGACATCGGCACCTCGCCGCTCTACGTGATGCGCTCTATCGTCGGCGCGGGCATCGTGGATCGGGAAACCATCCTCGGAGCGGTCTCTTTAGTTTTCTGGACACTGACCATCCAGACAACCTTCAAGTACGTGACCCTGGTGTTGCAGGCCGACAACAAAGGCGAGGGCGGCATTTTTTCCATGTACACCCTCGTGCGGCGGCGGCGCAAATGGCTGCTGTATCCGGCCATGATCGGGGGCGCGGCGGTATTGTCGGAAGGCATGATTACACCGCCGATCTCGGTGTCGTCGGCCATCGAGGGGATCGAGTCCATCGAGCAGTTCCACAACGCGCACATCCCGATCGTACAAATCACCATCGGGATCATTACGGCGCTGTTTATTTTCCAGCAGTTCGGCACCGCCGCCGTGGGGCGATTTTTCGGGCCGGTTATGCTCGTCTGGTTTTCCATGCTGGGTTTTCTGGGCGCCGTCGAAACGGCGGGACACCTGTCTGTCCTGCAAGCCGCCAACCCCATGCACGCCATCAACCTGCTGATGCACCACCCGCACGCGCTGGTGCTGATGGGCGCCGTGTTTTTGTGCACCACCGGCGCCGAGGCGTTGTACGCAGACCTTGGCCACTGCGGCAAACAAAACATACGTGTCAGCTGGATTTTTGTAAAAACCTGCCTGCTGCTCAACTACTTCGGCCAGGCAGCCTGGTGCCTCGAATTTGAAGGTTCGCCGCTGCCCGCCGGCACACCCAACCCGTTTTACGGCATCATGCCCGAATGGTTCCTGCCCTTCGGTATTGCCATCGCCACACTGGCGGCCATTATCGCCAGTCAGGCCATGATTTCCGGTTCGTTTACCCTCGTGAGCGAAGCCATTCGCCTCGGGCTGTTGCCCAAACTGACCGTTATTTTCCCCTCCAACCTGAAAGGCCAGTTGTACGTACCCGCCGTGAATGCCCTGCTTTGGGCAGGCTGCGTATTTGTCACGGTGTATTTCCAGGAAAGCGCCCGCATGGAGGCTGCCTACGGACTGTCGGTGACCATCACCATGCTCATGTCCACCATGCTCATGGCCAATTTCCTGATCATGCAGCGCGTGCATTCCGTGTGGATCTGGATTTTTCTGGTCTGGTACCTGTGTTTCGAGGGTGCGTTTTTCGCCGCCAATCTGCTCAAATTCATGGACGGCGGTTTCATCACCGTGGTCATCGCATCGCTCCTGTTTGTACTGATGTACGTATGGGTGAGCGCCAAAAAAATCAAAAAGCGCTTCATCCAGAACACCAAGATCAAGGACTACATGGACCAGATTATCATGTTGAGCAACGACGAAAGCGTGCCCAAATACGCCACCAATCTCGTGTTTCTCAGCAGCGCCAAGTCGCCGGAAAAGGTGGAGGAAAAAATCCTGTACTCCATCCTGCAAACCCAGCCCAAACGCGCCGACGTGTACTGGTTTGTGCATATCGAAGTGACCGACGAGCCGTACACCATGGAGTACAAGGTGAAAATTCTGGCGCCCGACGATGCGTACAAAGTCACGTTCCGGCTCGGCTTCCGGGTGGAGCAACGCATGAACCTGTTCCTGCGCAAGGTCGTGGAAGACCTGCTCGAAAACGACGAACTGCACAACGAGTCGCGTTACCACGTGAGCCGTGCCGACATGCCTACGGGCGACTTCAAATTCGTGCTCATGCAGGAGTTCCTTTCCCACGAAAACGACCTGCCCGTGCCCGAACAAATCACCATGAGCATCTACCTCGGCGTGAAAAGCATCACGGCTTCGCCGCAAAACTGGTTTGGCCTCGACAGCGACTCGGTGGAGATCGAAAAAGTACCGCTGGTGCTTCGCCCGGTGAAGGATTTCCGCCTGCGGCGGGTGAAGTAGTTTTTTTTCACAGACCTGCTCTTCCCGAAAACTGTCGGACGTTTGTGCTGTTATGCGCCCACAAATCTGCCGACATGCAACGACTTACCCTTCTCCTGTTTTTTTTCACTGCTTCAATTGCCGGGGCAACGGCCCAAAATACCGGTACGCTCACCGGCTCCGTCCGCGACAAACTCACGCAGGAAGCGCTGATCGGCGTCTCCGTCAAACTGGAAAATACCGAACTCGGCGCAGCCACAGACGCGGAGGGCAATTTCCGCATCGCGGGTATCCCGCCCCGTTCGTACAACGTCTCGTTTTCGTACTTAGGCTACAGCACCCAAATCA
Source organism: Saprospiraceae bacterium (assembly GCA_016787285.1). GTDB lineage: Bacteria > Bacteroidota > Bacteroidia > Chitinophagales > Saprospiraceae > M3007. The sequence goes on from JAEUUV010000315.1 coordinate 3,692, forward strand.
AGTACAACGTGGTCATCACCACCGGCAACTCCGGCCAACTGAATATTGAACTGGACCCCGACTCCAAAACCCTGAACGAAGTGGTGGTATCGGAAAACCGTTCCGTACGCATTGCTTCCGTGGAGTCGCCGCTGTCCATTCAAAACCTGTCGGTGGAGGAAATAAAAAGCAATCCGGGCGGCAACTTCGACATCAGCCGGGTGGTGCAGGCGCTCCCCGGCGTAGGCGGTGTGGCGGGCACGGGCGGCGGTTTTCGCAACGACCTGATTATCCGGGGCGGCGGCCCCAGCGAAAACGTATTTTATCTCGACGGCGTGGAAATACCGGTGATCAACCACTTCACGACGCAAGGTGCGGCAGGCGGGCCGACGGGTATGCTCAACGTGTCGTTTATCGAAGACGCTACGTTGTCCACCAGTGCATTTGGCGCCCGGTACGACAACGCGCTGTCCTCGGTGCTGCAATTCCGCCAGCGCGACGGCAACCCCGAGCGGCTGCAGGGCAACATCCGCGTCGGCGCCTCCGAAACGGCGCTCACAGCCGAAGGGCCGCTTGGCAAAAAGAACAGCCGTACCACGTTTCTGGCCTCGGCCCGCCGCTCCTACCTGCAGCTCCTGTTCGAGGCGATCGGCTTGCCTATTCGGCCCGACTACTGGGATTTTCAGTACAAAATCACGCACCGGTTCGACGCCAAAACCACGCTCACGGTACTCGGCGTAGGCGCTATTGATGATTTCTACTTCGAAGCGCCCAAAGAGGCAACACCCGAAAACCTGTACATCCTCAGTTCCGTACCCGGTGTGGTGCAGTGGAACTACACGCAGGGTTTTGCGCTCAAACGCCTGATCAACAACGGCTACTGGAACCTGACCCTGAGCCGGAACATGCTCGACAACCAACTGGATCAGTTCGCCGACAATACCGACGGCCGGCAGCAGGACGAGTCGAAACGAATCCTCGGCATCCAAAGTCAGGAGATCGAAAACAAACTGCGGTTTGATTACAACCGTTTTGCCGGCGCCTGGAAATTCAGTGCCGGCGCCTCGGCCCAGTATGTCAAGTACAACAACAACGCCTACACCCGGCTGCGCGCCGAAATCCGCGACAGTTTGGGGAACGTCGTGCAACCGGCACGCGAGAGCCGCTTCAGCACGGCCATTGACTTTTTCAAATTTGGCGTATTCGGCCAGGTCAACCGTACCTTTTTTCAGGAGCGCCTCGGCGTATCGGTGGGCATTCGGGCCGACGGCAACACGTTCACCGACACCGGCTCCGACCCGCTGCGCACCATCAGCCCGCGTGTGGGGCTGAGTTACGCCGTGGCGTCCGACTGGAAAATCAACGCCTCGGTAGGCCGGTACTACAAAACCCCGCTCTACACGGTGCTGGGCTTCCGCGACTCAACGGGCGCGCTGGTCAACAGCAACCAGCCCTACCTTCGCAGCGACCACTACGTGGCCGGTCTGGAGTATGTGCCGAGCCGGATACTGCGCTTCACGCTGGAGGGTTTTTACAAACAATACGCCGATTATCCGGTGAGTGCATTCGACGGCGTTTCGCTGGCCAACCGCGGCGGCGGTTTCGGCATTCTCGGCAACGAGCGCGTGCTGGCCACCGGCACCGGCGAAGCATACGGGCTGGAGTTGTTTGCGCAGCAAAAACTGAACAACAACCTGTATTTCACCGGCTCCTACACGCTGTTTTGGTCGAGATTCAGCAATGCCGACAGCCAAAAAATCGCTTCGGCCTGGGACAACCGGCACCTGCTGTCGTTGCTTGCAGGCTACAAACTGGGCCGAAACTGGGAAGTGGGCGTCAAATACCGCCTGCAGGGCGGCGTACCCTACACCCCGCTCGACCTCGAAGCCAGCCGGCTCAACTATGCCACCATCGGAACCGGCGTGTTGGACAATTCCCGCCTGAACAGTCTGCGGCTTGGCAATTTCTCCCAATTGGACCTGCGCATTGACAAGAAGTGGAACTTCCGGCGGTTTACGCTCGATGTGTTTCTGGACATCCAGAACGCGCTGAACACGGTGAATCCCGCACCGCCGGACTACACATTTCAGCGCACCCCCGATGGGAAATCGTTCGCTACCACCGATGGCCGGCCCCTGCGTGCCGATGCCGGCAATGCCATCCCCCTGCTGCTGCAAGATGCCGAGGGTTCGCTCTTGCCAAGCATCGGGCTGGTGCTGGAATTTTGAATACAACGGCAGTTTGGGTAAATACCCGAATCCGCCTACCTTCGCGGCCAAATCATATACCAGTCATGGCAGATCAAAAAAAGAAAATATTTGTAGTGGACGATGATCCGATGTTTTGCTCCATGCTTTCCGATCATCTCGAAGATCAGGGAACCTACGAGGTAGTCACCTTCGGTACCGGCGAAGCGTGTCTCGAACGCCTCGGCGAGCATCCGGATGCCATCATTCTCGACTATTACTTGGACAACACCGTGCCGGGCGCAAAGAACGGCCTGGAAATTCTGAAACAAATCCACAAAGTTGCACCGAACCAAAAGGTCGTCATGCTTTCCTCGCAGGAACACTACGGCGTGGCCTTGCAAACCATCGCCAGCGGCGCGGTCAGCTATGTCATCAAAGACCTGAAGTCGTTCGAGGAAATTGACGGCCAGCTGGCAGACCTGTAAAAAATCCGGCTTTCGCTGCTGTTTCGGCAAGCAATACCGCTATGGAATTGTTTTTGCCTATCCGTTTTTCCAGCGCCGAATACCTACCTTTGCGCGCTTTTTCAGTTTTGAGTTTTGAGTTTTGAGTTTTGAGTGGGCTTTTCCCGCTCAAAACCTTCCACTCAAAACTCAAAACCCAATTCAGTTTTGAGTTTTGAGTGTTGAGTTTTGAGTCCACCGCTCGCAACTCTCCACTCAAAACTCAAAACCCAATTCAGTTTTGAGTTTTGAGTTTTGAGTTTTGAGTCCACCGCTCGCAACTTTCCACTCAAAACTCAAAACCCAATTCAGTTTTGAGTTTTGAGTGTTGAGTTTTGAGTCCACCGCTCGCAACTCTCCACTCAAAACTCAAAACCCAAAACTCAAAACTTATAAACATGCCCTATCTCTTTACTTCCGAATCTGTTGCCGAAGGCCATCCCGACAAAGTTGCCGACCAGATCAGCGACGCCATCCTTGACGAATTTCTGCGCCAGGACCCCAACTCCAAAGTGGCCTGCGAAACGCTCGTAACCACAGGTCTGGTGGTTGTAGCCGGCGAAGTGCGCTCCGAAGCCTATGTGGATATTCAGGAAACCGCCCGCCGCGCCATTGAACGCATCGGCTATACCAAACCCGATTATCAATTTGAAGCCAAAGGCTGCGGCGTTATCAGCGCCATTCACGAACAAAGCCCCGACATCGCGCAGGGTGTGGACGTGGGCAAAAGCGAAAACGAACAGGGCGCCGGCGACCAGGGCATGATGTTCGGGTATGCCACAAACGAAACCGACAACTACATGCCACTGGCCCTCGACCTCGCGCACCGCATCCTGCGCGAACTGGCCGATATCCGCCACACCGGCAAACAAATGAAGTACCTGCGCCCCGATGCCAAAAGCCAGGTGACCATCGAGTATTCCGACAAGCACGTGCCCAAGCGCATTGACACCATCGTGGTGAGCACCCAGCACGACCCGGAGGCCACCCAGGAACGCATCGCGCAGGATATTCAGAAAATCGTGAT
>JAEUUV010000155.1 GCA_016787285.1 Saprospiraceae bacterium
TTTCGTTCCGAAAAGGGAAAAATCTACCTTTGCCAACCTTAACCGGTAAAAGAGCGGATGTCCCATCACCTCTTTTGCCAACACAAGAAGTTCACAACCAAACAACATAGTCTGCCTGTCTATGAAAAAAACTGCTCTACACGCTCGTTTGCTCGGTCTCGTGCTGGTACTGTCTGCTGCGGCTACTCAAGCCCAGGACATTCACTTCTCCCAGTTCTACATGAGCCCCTTGAACCTCAACCCGGCCATGACCGGTGTGATGAACTGCAACCACCGCTTTGTGGCCAACTACCGCAACCAGTGGTCGTCCATCCTCGGCCCGAATGCCTACAACACCTATTCCGCTTCCTACGACCAAAAAATTGCCGTAGGCCGCTACGACTACTTTGGTCTCGGCGGTACGCTTTGGGCCGACAAAGCCGGCGAATCGGAATTTGCCACCATGCAGGCCCGTATTTCGGGTTCGTATGCCAAAAAAATGGGCGGCTACCGTCGCAAAGCCCACTACCTCGTGTTTGGTGGCGACTTTGGCGTGAGCCAGCGCAGCATCAACAGCCAGGCGCTCCGCTGGCCCAGCCAGAACAACGGTGCCGGTCAGTACGATCCCACCCAGCCCGGCGAAGACATTGGCGACCCGAACTTCCTGTTCCTCGACATGTCGGCAGGCCTGTTGTGGTTCAGCGTGTTCGACGAGGACAACAACTTCTACTTCGGCGCCGCATTCAGCCACCTAAACCGCGCCAACCAGTCGTTCGGCAATCAGGACATTCCGCTGTACGGCAAGTTCACCCTGCATGCAGGCGGTGAATTCATGGTCGGTAAACGCTTCGGCCTCATCCCCGGCGCCGTGACCTTCTTCCAGGGCCCATCCTTCCAGGTCAATGCCGGTAACTCGTTCAAGTTCCTGCTCGGCAACAGCCGCCGCTACCACCAGGCTTTCCAACTCGGCGTGTGGGCGCGTATGGCCAACAAACTCGAAGACGGCAAACTCATTGACGCCTTCATCCTGAGCACGCGCTTCGACTACGAGCAATTCACCATCGGCTTCAGCTACGACGTCAACACATCGAGCCTGTACACAGCCTCCAACGGCAACGGCGCATTCGAGTTTTCGCTGCTGTACAAAATCTGCGGACCGGAACGCCGCGGCGTGTACTGCCCGAATTTCTAATGCGGGACGCCATATTCGGTGTTTTCCCGGAGCGATACTGAAAAAGATTTCCGTAGGTTTGTGCCCTGCGGAAATCTTTTTCATTTTTGCTACTACCTAAACCAGGACCGCTATGTTCGGAAACAATAAAAACACGGAAGAACCCAAAACTCAAACCACCTCCCCCTCCAGTTCCCTGAATACACTTGTAAAAGGCACCGTCGTGGACGGTTCCCTGCGCTGCGACAGCGACCTGCGGGTGGACGGCACCATCAAGGGCAAACTCACCTGCAAAGCCAAAGTCATTATTGGCCCAACCGGCACTGTGGAGGGCGAAATCCAGTGCGCAAACGCCGTGATCGAAGGCAATTTCAAAGGCAAACTCCACGTAAGCGAACTGCTTAACGTGCGCGAAACCGCCGAAGTGGAAGGTGAAATCACGACCAATAAACTGCTGGTACAAAGCGGCGCCAAATTCAACGTGACCTGCAAGATGGAAACCGGCAGCGCTAACGGCGTACTGAAAAATGCAGATGCCACAACCGGAACCGATGCCACAGCTAAAATCGCCGGAGGAAAAGCAGAAGTCCGCAATTAAGGACTGGGCCAAATACAGCGGCCTTGCCTTCCAACTGCTTGGCGCCTGCCTCGCCGGCGTATTCATCGGGCGCTGGCTCGACGCCAAAATGCAACTCGAACGCCCGCTCTGGGCGGTCTTTCTTACCATATTTTTCATGGTCGCCTCTTTGGTTTCCCTGTATCGGCAACTGAAGTAGGCATTGTTTCGGTGTACTGATATGTACCTTTGCGCGACAACTTTTGCCATGAACAACAAAACATTTTTTCTGTACCTCGGCGGCATTACCGTTGCCGCTGTCGCCGTATTGGCAGCGATACTGGCCCTGATTCCGCAGGCTCAGCCCCACGCCGGATTTGCTGCCGGCACGGTCGTGCTTTTTACTGCGATCTGTATCGGACTTTATTTTGCCGGGAAAAATGCCGCCGCCAGCACCAGCAAACTGGCATTCAATAATCTGGTATCGCTTTCGGTATTTGCCAAAATGCTCGTAGCCGTCGCCGTTTTATTTGCCTACCAACAAACCGCACAACCGCAAAATTCCTGGTTTGTCGGCCTCTTTCTCTTCGTGTACGCCATCTACACCGTGTTCGAGGTTTGGTTTATGACAAAACTGGCGAGGAGTAGAGGTTGAACGGGTTGAGCAGGTTTAACAGGTATTGCCCCCTCTGAAAAGCCCCGGAGGGGCGCCACATACGAAAGCAGGGCATCGCCCTGCATAGAAGGCGCCCCGGATGGGAATAAGCCCTGAAAGGGCGAAATAGTTGCGAAGTAGCACCTTCATACGACTATGGCGCCCTTTCAGGGCTTCCTGTAGCGATACTCCGAAGAGCAGGGCGATGCCCTGCCTTCGTATATGGTGCCCCTTCGGGGCTTTTTGCAGAAGGCAATTCCCGTATCCGTTTAACCCGTTTAACCCGTTTAACCCGCTCAACCCGTTTAACCCGCTCAACCCACTAAACCCGCTTAACCTCTTTTTATGAAACGACCGAAAAAAGACGAGTACGCACTGTTTCACGCGGTTTACCTGAGCGAGTTGCCCACTCGCGGCAGCGCGTTGGCTTTGCTGCGCAACACATTTCGGGAAAGCCTGGAATTGCTGGGCAAGTTACCGGAAACCGCCGGCGATTTCCGCTACGCTCCGGAGAAATGGAGCATCAAGCAGGTCATCATGCACCTCATTGATTTCGAGCGGGTCTTTGCGTATCGCATTCTGTCCTTTATCCGGGCCGACCGCATCGGGCTGCCGGGATTCAATCAGGATTTCTGGATGGAAGAAGTGGACGTTTCCAACCGGACGATCAAAGACCTGCTGAAAGAATGGAAAGCCGTGCGCGACAACACGCTTTTCCTGCTGAAGCAATGCACCGAAAAACAATCCACCTTCCTCGGTACGGCCAGCGGCCTGAAATGCACGCCCCGCGCCCTGTTTTTTGTACTTATCGGCCACCATATCCGCCACAACCGCCTGCTGCAGGAACTATACCTGAGCAAACTCGACACGACATCTCCCGACCATGATCCAGAAGTGGGTGCTTAAAGCCATCGTCCAAAAAATCATCTCGTTCCTGCCGTACAGTCAGCGCATCAACTACTTTTTTCAAAAGTACGTGACCAAGGGCGTCTTCCTCAGCGATGCCTATTTCGAAGACCGCCTGGAACATGCCCGCCACCACATCGGCGCCTGGGAACGCTTTTCCGATGGCGCCCCGCTCCGCAGCACGCTCGAACTGGGCGCCGGCTGGTATCCCGTGGTGCCGATCGCCATGTTCCTGTACGGCGCCGAGGAAATCCGAACGGCAGATATCACCCTGCTGACCAATGCGGGCCACTTGCGCACCACCCTTCGGAAATTTCTGGAATACGCCGATCAGGGCAAACTGGAAGTGTTTGTGCCGGCTCGTCCCGAACGCCTCGAAACGCTGCGCCAATTAGCCGCCGAAGGCGACCGTCCCGATTTTGAGGCCCTGACTCAGGCCCTGCATATCCGCTACCTCGTGCAGGATGCCCGGCGCCTGCACCTGCCCGACGGCTCCATTGATCTGGTGCATTCCAACAATACCTTCGAGCATATTTACCCGGAAATCCTCTCGGGTATCCTGCGCGAGTTCCGGCGTATCGCCCGGCCCGGCGGGGTGCAGTCGCATTTCATTGATCTGTCCGATCACTTCGCGCATTTCGACACCAGCATCAACATTTACCACTTCCTGCGTTTTTCCCCGGCTGCCTGGGCCTGGATTGACAACAGCGTGCAGCCGCTGAACCGTCTGCGCATCCCTGACTACCGCCGCCTGTACCGCGAAGCCGGGCTGCCGATCACGGAGGAAAACCTACGCCCGGGCGATCTGGATGCCTTGCGGAAGGTGCCCGTCCACCCGTTTTTCCAGACCAATACCGAAGCCGAAAACGCCGTGAGCCACGGGTATTTTTTTTCAAAAATGGAAAAATGACGCGGCGGCTCGCTCTACCTTTGCGGCCCGAAACCAGAAACCCTCCAACCAGAAACCGTCCAACCTCCACCCACCATGCAAAAAGATTTTCTCCGCAAACTCGGCCTCAAAACCAAAAACGCCGGCACCTGGACCGGACAGGAACACCTCACCGGCAGCGCCCGCAGCCTGCACAGCCATTCGCCCGTGGACGGCGAGCACATCGGCTCGGTCACCGTCACCACCCGCGAGCAGTACGAGCAGGTGATTTCCAGCGCCGAAGCGGCTTTCCGCATCTGGCGCGAAATGCCGGCGCCCAAACGCGGCGAGATCGTGCGTCAGTACGGCGAGGTACTGCGCCAGTACAAAGATCCGCTGGGGCGCCTCGTGAGCTACGAGATGGGTAAAAGCCTGCAGGAAGGCTTCGGCGAGGTGCAGGAGATGATTGACATCTGCGATTTTGCCGTCGGCCTCTCCCGCCAACTGTACGGCCTCACCATGCACAGCGAACGCCCCGGCCACCGCATGTACGAGCAGTGGCACCCGCTGGGCATCGTGGGCATCATTTCGGCGTTCAATTTCCCGGTGGCCGTGTGGTCCTGGAACGCCTGCATTGCCTGGGTGTGCGGCGACGTATGCGTGTGGAAACCTTCCGAAAAAACACCCCTCTGCGCCATCGCCTGCCAGAATCTGTTCCAGAAAGTGCTGAAAGCCAACAACCTGCCCGAGGGCATCTCCTGCATCATCAACGGCGACTACAAGGTGGGCGAGTACATGACCAAAGACAGCCGCGTACCGCTCGTGAGCGCCACCGGCAGCACCCGCATGGGCAAGATCGTGGGCCGCACCGTAGCCGAACGTCTGGGCCGCAGTCTGCTCGAACTGGGTGGCAACAACGCCATCATCATCACGCCTTCCGCCGATATGAAAGTGGTGCTGACCGGCGCCGTGTTCGGCGCCGTGGGCACCGCCGGCCAGCGCTGCACCAGCACCCGCCGGCTCATCATCCACGAGAGCGTGTATGAGCAGGCGAAAACCGCCCTCGCCGGCGCCTACGCCCAACTCCGCATCGGCGACCCGCTCGACCCAAACAACCACGTCGGCCCGCTGATTGACACACAGGCCGTGGAAAACTACCTGCATGCCATTTCGGAAATCAAAAAAGCCGGCGGAAAAATGGTCGTGGACGGCGGCGTGCTCAGTGGCGCAGGCTACGAAAGCGGCTGCTACGTAAAACCCTGCATCGCCGAGGCGCAAAACGACTGGGCCATCGTGCAGCACGAAACCTTCGCACCGGTGCTGTACCTGCTGAAATACAAAACCATCGAGGAGGCTATTGCGCTGCAAAACGGCGTGCCGCAGGGGCTTTCGTCGGCCATTATGACCAACAACCTGCGTGAAGCCGAGCGTTTTCTGTCGGCAGCCGGATCGGACTGCGGTATTGCCAACGTGAACATCGGCACTTCAGGCGCCGAAATCGGCGGAGCCTTCGGCGGTGAAAAAGAAACCGGAGGCGGACGCGAGTCCGGCTCCGATTCCTGGAAAGCATACATGCGCCGGCAAACAAACACGATCAACTACTCGGAGACGGTGCCGCTGGCGCAGGGGATCAAGTTTGATTTGTAGGCTACCCGTCCGCGCATAGCGGAGGCGGCGCGGTTCCTCTCCGAAACGGCTATCATCGCCGAGGCGGGGAATTGGAGGAGCTGCAGCTGGCGGTTTTGTAAATTTGCTGCTTATTTTTCACCACCCGCCCGCATCAAATAGAATATGAGTAAAACAAGCCTGCCAGTCCCTGACCCCTACACCCAACTCATAGCCCAAATCGAGCAAACCGTTGCGGAGGGGCGCAAAAAAGCCGTCGCCACCATTGACCAAACGATGGTAGCGACCTACTGGAATGTCGGTCGGCACATCGTGCAGTTTGAGCAGAACGGCAAGGAACGGGCGGAGTACGGCTCCCGATTGTTGCACAACCCTCGCGCGATCTGGCGGCTCGGCTCGGTGGAGGGTTTAGCCACAGCAACATCAACTACATGCGGATGTTTTTCCTCGAATATCCAATTTTAGAGACGGTGTCTCCAAAATTGAGTTGGGGGCATTGGTTCGAGGTTTTGAAAATATCCGACCCGCTCGAACGATCTTTTTTCTGAAACAAACCAGCAGACTCAAGTTGGAGCAACCTGTCGAGTGGAGTGGCCTGCCCACCACAAGAGTAGGATGAAGAAGAAACAACTGCAAGTCTGCTAGTTTTTTCATAAAACCCCTGATAAATACATGTCATGCGCCCGTATCCACCACCTGTTTTGCCAGCAGCACATCCCCTTTGGGGATACTGCCGGGCCGCGTGCGCTGATCGGGCTTGAATTTGGTACCCGGCTTCAGCACGGTCAGGTTGAGCAGCGTGTCGGGTTCTTTTTTCGCATTGGCGGGCAGGAAGGCTTGCGCCGCTTCGAGGAAAAGCATGGTGCCCAGCGGACGAATGGCCGCATCGCCGTAGATGGACGTGAAATCCTTATTGAACGCCATCGTGATGTTTGTGCCGAAGTCGGTCAGGAGTTTCACGGCTTTGGACGGCTCGGTGTTTGATTTTTCCAAAAATGCCGCCATCGCCAGACCCGCCTGAAGCGATTTTTCGATGATGTTGGCCTCCACGAAGAACAGGCTGTGGAAGTGCATTTCTTTTTTGTCGGACAGGCGATCCACCAGTTCCAGCACGAGTTTATCCACGCGAGCCGGGTTGTAAAACTCGATCGTGCCTTTGTCCATTCCGGGCGTAACCTTCAGCAGTTCGTAGGCCTCCTGCATTTTTATTTGTAAAAAACCTTTGGTGCGCGGGTGCGCCACCATGAACTGCTGCATTTTTTTGTCCGGCCAGTTCCAGTACGTTCCGGTGTCGGCGGCTACCATTTTGCCTTTTTCTTCCCGGAAACCGGTTGCCGGAAAAATAGCCGAGTAGGCCATCAGCACCGGGGCAACCTTGATGTCCTTGTAGTTTTTCACATCCTGAAAGTAGTAGAACGGGATCAACTGTTTCAGCCGGCGCTGGATGTTGCGCGACATCTGGCTGTACGCCGCAGCATTGGCATCTTTGGGCGCATGCATCCAGGCGGAAGCGGCTTGCGGGGGCAGGTTCAATTCCATGTACAGCAGGGTGTCGCCGATGATGCCCGCGCCATTGGGCGCCAGTTGTTCCACCTGCTGCTCGATCGTGTCCACCCAGGCGTCCACCGAAGCTTCGGGTGTTTGGCCGAAGGCGGTGGGCAGGTAGGTTTCCACGTAGGGTTTGAGTTGGAACTTCAGGTCGGCAGCCTTCATGGCGGGCCGGAACTGCTGGAAGGAGTAGGCATACGCGAGGGCGTTGGTGTCGTGTACGCGCACGGTATTGGCTACGGCCCGGAAATTGCCGCCGATGGTGAGGGCGCTGATCTGTTGGCGGTTGTTGGTTACGGTGTCGGCAGCCTTGAGGTCGTACACGAACACGCGGCCATCTTCCTCGTCGAAGGCTTTGGCTTCGGCGAGGCAATCGTTCAGGTGGGTGCTGCTACCGCGGAAGAAGGGCAGGTTGATGTTTACGGCGCTCTGAATCCGCACGCCATGCGTGAGGGAGCCTTCGTTCAGCGTAACGCCGGGGGTCGGCTTTGTCAAAATCTTGTCGAACTGCCCGAGCAGGGCGAGTTTGATGAATGCACCCGCTTCGGCCCGGGAGGTGTCAATGGTCAGGTCCACAAGCGCCGAACTGGTGGTATTTTTCTGATACGCTACATTGAACCCGTAGCCGTAGTGGCGGTTCAGCGCCCGAAGCGCCATGTCGTAAAACTCCTGCCGCCGGGACGTGATCAGGTGGACAGTCCGCCGAATTTCTGCCAGACGTGGTTTGTCCAGCGTATCGCCGATGAAGCGCTCGAGTTTGACCTTCAGCCAGTTGTCGAGGGTGTTAAAATCAATTTCCTCGAGGTCTTTGCCGATCTGGTCGAGGTTCAGGCGTTTGTTGATGTTGTCCTGAAGTTTGACCAAAGTATCGGTCAGCACACCGCCGTCGAGAATGGCGGAGGCTTTGGTCGCGGCTGTCTGGACTTTTTTCAGCGCTTCGTTGTCGGTCAGTACGGAAAGGATGTTTTCCTCGGGAATCATGGCGAGCAGGAGTTGGCCGCCGATCGTGTGGAAGAAATCCACCTTTTCGATTTCCTTGCGGAGAAACGCGCGCACTTTTGCCGGATTGGCGTCTTTCAGTTTGTTGTTGAACGTGCGAATTTTGGTCAGGTTCGCTTTTTTCTCGGCCTGTTTCCACAGCAGGGTAGCCACGGTGTGGTCGAGGTCGTTCCACTTTTGCAAGAGCGTTTGCAGTTGCCCTTTGGCCTTGTCGAATGCCTGTTCAGGGTCAACGCCCGTGGTGTCTTTCACGAATTTTTTGAAATAGTCGGCGCCCAGCCCGGCCAGCATATTGGACAACGGGGCATCGGGGTTGCTCCATTCCTCGATGACTTCGAGGTCTTTCATAATCTGCGCGCCGTGCGTTCCGAAAACGGCTTTGACGAAATCGCCAAAGTCGGCAGGCATAAAATTGGACACATCCGCTTGTGCACCTATCGAGGCGTCCATCGCGAAATTCCAGCCGTTCCGGCGCTGTTTGAACAGGCGGATGCGGATTTTTTTGTCTTGCTTGCGCACAGAGTCGCGGCTCACCACCACCGCAAAACGCCCGCCCGCCTGAAATCCGAATGCGGCTTTGGCGCCCATAGCCAATCGCAGGCCGATATCGCCCGAAAGGCCGAGCGCCGAGGTTTCTTTCACCCAGTTGAAGTCGAAACCGTACTGCGCTTCGATGCCGACGCTCACGCTGCTGTCCACCTCTGCTATGATCCAGGTGCCCGGTTCAAGGTCGTCCACGGAGGCGATTTGCAGGGGCAACAGCCAACTTTGGGCCGTTTCGGAGACCGCTGTGGCCGCACCGGTTGTTTTCGGCATTTGGCGGACGACGGCAAAGATGCCTTCGCTTTTTCCACCGGCAGAAGCCGATACCGTCGGCGCTGCGCCAAACACGACGCCGGCCTTGGCATTGCCGCTGATCTCGTAGCCCCAGCGCATGAGCAGGTAACTGGATTTGGGGTCGGGCGTCAATTGCAAACCCGGCGTAATGTCGTCGCCCAAACCGATGTCGCGCAACAGAGTGGCAGGATTGGGATACACCGCAAGTCCCGACGAAACACGACCGCCGGCCTTGAAATTTGCCGTACCGCCGCCGCTGGCGAACTGGATGCTGTCGGACCCGGCAGCCGCTTTGGCAGATATTTCACTCAGGCGAATGACACGGTTGGGAAACGGGCTGTTGTTGATGAGCGCCAGCACCACATCGGGCGCATTCTGGCAGGCAAACTCAATGCTTGCGCCGGCCTTGCCGCCGAGCAGTTTTTTTTCAAGGGGTTTGGTGAGCGGGACGATGATACCGTCGGCAGTTTGTTTGATGTCGGCCATGAGTTTTTTTAGCAATGAGTAGTGAACAATATGCGATGCGTGGCGATGCCACAGGAAGATTGAGGTTCAATCAACTATTTCCGTGCCCAAATTATTTTTCGCAAACGTACAGGGTTTTTTTGCGAAACCCCTGCCTGTATCCCCGCGGACGGTCTCGCTTACTGCCCCTTCAATTGCCGGATCATTTGCAAATCTGCGTCGGCACGTGCCGCATCGCCGAGCATCTGGTAGGCTCTGGCCCGGTTTTCGAGCACCATGATGGCGTTCGGGCGCGCGCGCAGGCTGTTCGTGAACGCCGAAACGGCCTCTGCCGGACGGCTTTGTTCGAGATAAATCATGCCGATGTTAAACCACGACACGGCATCGTTCGAGTCGTGCTCCAGGTATTTTTGCAAATCCGGGAGGGCACGAGCGAAATCGCGGCGCTGGGCGTAGATGCTGCCGCGGAACTTGTACGCATCCCAAATTTCAGGATTTGCCTCAATGGCCCGGTTGAAATCTTCGACCGCCAGGTCCATATGGCCGAGGTCGCCGTGTTCCACTGCCCGCCAGAAATACACCTTGCCGTCGTAGGTATTGCCTTGCTCAATGGCATTGGTTGTTACAGCGAGCGTACCTTTCCAGGTTTTGATTTGAACAAAACAGCGCATGGCAAGCAGTACCAACCACAGAATGGCCAGTATGCCGATCAAACCCGAAGCGGCAGTCAGTTTTTCTTTTAAAAAAAGTGTGCCGCGCACGGCTATGAACGCCAGGCCGATGAGAGCAAGGTAGTTGTAGTGGTCGGCAAAAAGTTCGAACGTGCCCACCGTGATCCAGGGCAAAGACAATGCGATAGCGCTCAGGTAAAATCCGAACCCCTGGGTCAAAAACGGCAGGCTGTTTCGTTTGTACCAGGCAAAAACCAGTGTGCCGGCTACCAGCACGGGGGCGAGGTAGTAACTCATCGGCCAGGCTCCGCCGACTTTTTCAAACATGTAAAAATTGCTGAGGTCGAGCGGCGCCAGAAAATTGCCGACGTACGAAACGAGCGCATAGTTGGCCATCAAAAAACGATCGAGCAGGTTGTACTGCTCGAAGGTCGAGATGCCTTCGCCCGACACGCTCCGGCCATATACCGTCAGGATTCCGAAACCGAGGGCGACAGCAAAAAACGGCAGATAGCCCGGCAAGCGTTGGCGGACCGGCATGGCCGGTCGTTTCCACCAGTCGAGCACCAGCAGCGTAAGCGGCAGGGTCACGGCGGAGGATTTGGCCAAGCAGGCCGCAACCATAAAACCCAGAGCGGCCCAATAGTGCCGTTGCCCGGACTCCGGCGCATCGGCATAGCGGAGGTAGCGGTTCAGGGCCGGCAGGTAAAACAGCGAAAAAAGCGGCGTACTGAATGCTGCCACCCACGACACCGATTCCACCTGCATCGGGTGTGCGGCGAAAATGAACGCCACCAGGGCGGACACCCGTTCGGCCTGGCCCAGCCGCATCATCAGTCGGAAAACCAGCCAGGTGCTTGCGGCGTGCGCGATCAGGCTGAACAGGTGGTACCACACGGGGTTTTCGCCGCCCAGTCCGTGGGCTACAGCGTAAAAAATCCAGGTGAGCGGCGCGTACATGCCGAGGTTGAACTGGGAAAAAACGGCCTGCAAGGTGAATGCAGCCACCGCCGGATTGTCGGTAGTGGCTGCATGATCGTCCATACCCGTCAGCGGGTTGTGCAGCCCGGTCAGGAAAAGTACCACGGCTGCGGCTACCGGAAGATAGCCGTACCACTGTTTGTCGGGCGTTGCGGACGGCTGCCGGGAAGGTTTTGCCGTACTCGTTTTTCGTTTGCTCATCTTGAAAATGAAAATGCCGGTCGTATCACTTGCAACGCTCCACGAGGGCTTTCAGGGTTTCGACAATTTGTTTGGCTTCGGGGATGCCCGTCGCCAAAAACACTACTTTGTCCACATACGACGGCTTGGCGTCTTTGTAGTAGTTGACGAGTTTTTCTTTGCGCGCGGTCGGCATTTCCACCTCGACTGTTTTGCCGGAAACATTGATTTCTATTTTTCCGGCGTCCATGTCTTTCAGCGCAAATTCATACAGTTCGACCACTTCTTTTTTGCCGGAAGTGGTTATGCGCAGGCTGAGTTTGCAATTGCCGCCGGCCTGTTGGCGTGCGAGTTCCTGCGTGACAAAGGGATGGTCGTCCTTGATATTGATTAGTTGAGGAATGAGCCATTCGATATCTTTGGGCGCGATCTTTTGCCGGCACTCCTTGATGGCGTATTCCAGTTGCGGACCTAACTGGCGGGCGGTTTCGATGTCCGGCACGGCAATGGAGACTTCGTTGGAATAGTTTTGCAAAACCCCGTCCTTCATCACCCGGACGTACTTGTTTTTGTGTGCCGTTTTGGCCTCCATGAACAGTTCCTGCCCTTTGACGCTCAGTTCAATTTCGCGTTCGTCCAGATCGCCCAGGTCGAAGGCATAGTCATACTGCTGGTTCTTTTTTTCTTCGCTCAGCGTCACACGCATGGTGGCCGTGCAGGTTCCGTCGAACACCTGTCCGGCTTCCCGTTTGCTGGTCGTTACGGCTTTGACGTTGGATTTGAGCAGGCCGAAGGCCTCCGATTTGGAACCCGGGGTTTTGATGATTTTGCCGACGCTTTCGTTTGCCAGCGGGATGGCTTTGCGCAGCACCAGCATGATGCGTTTGGCATCGTCGGGGTCGGTGCAGTAAAACGCGATGCTGTTGTCGTAGTTTTTCTGGGCGTCGTTTTCCCGCACGTGGATCATTTTTTTATTCATGCGCGTATCGGCAGTGAGCAGGACCTTGTCGCCCGAAATTTTGTAGAGCACGCGTTGTTCCATGAGATCGGCCAGGCTGAAGCGGAACTGCTCGGTTTTGCTCCCGTTTTTGGTTTCCGTTTTGATTTCGAGCAGCATGAGGTCGTCCCGGCTTTCTTTGGAAAGTGTTTGCACGTAGCGCACATCGCCGACGGCAACAGTTTTGATTTCCTGACTCAGCCACTTGACCAGTGCAGGCAGGTCTTTGAAATCTATCTGTACACTTTTTTCCCATTGGGCTTCGGCCAGGGGGATGGCTTCACGCAGGAGTTTTTCGATCACGTCCATGTTTTCGCTGTCTTTGCAGCGGATGGTCAGTTCGTCCTGATAATTTTTTTGAATCCCGTCCTCAAAAAACTTGATGGCGTTCAGGCTGTTGCGCGTTTTGCCGGCTACCCCCAGCATCTTGGAACTGGTGACGCGGCGGACGAGGTTTTTGTCGAGGTCGGCCAGGTTTACTTCGTAGCGTTCTTCCTTTTCTTTTCCGTCTTTTTGGGAAACGGTAATCATGCGGTACGTGAGTCGGTAGGGCTTGTCTGCCTCGAAGGTGATTTGTTGGCGGTAGGTGTTTTTGTCGTCGGAAATTTCCACGACGGCATCGGCGAGATTTTTCAGGGTTTTTTCCAGGCTTTGCGCCGGGAGTTTACCGATAGCGGCACAGCAGAGCAGGGCGGCAAGAAAGATACGTTGAATCATGATCGGTTAGATTTAGAGTCGCAAAGTACGTGTTTTTCGATGGTAAAAATGCATCGCCCCGGTGCTGCAACCCATGTGTTTCCGGATTGCCGCATCGGGGCGAGTGTCCTAAAAAAGTAGTGAAATTAATTGCCCAGCGTGAACAGTATGCCGGCAGAAAGCGCCAACTGATCCGCGTTACCGAGGACATATTTGACCTCGGCCAGGCCGCTGATACTGTCCGAAAACTTGATCTGACCACCGGCGCCGATGTTCAAACCGATCTCGGAGGATGATCCACCTTCAATGGTACCAAACCCGGGGATCACGATGTCGTCTATTGAAGTATTGAAGTAGTTCACCCCGGCAAGTCCGTAAGCAAGGAAATCGCCTTCAGTGAAGACATAATGGCCATTGGCATTAAGTTCCCAGCCGGTAACGCCATCCCCGACAAGCCAGTAGATGAAATCGGCTCCGCCGCGCCACTGTTCGGTGAAGCCATAAATGCCACGCACCTGAATGCCGATTTCTTTGATTTCAGTACCGTAGGCGACACCGCCGCCAAGGCTGAGTTGGGCTTTCAGTTCGCTGGTGAAGCAAGTGGCGGCCAGAAATGCAAGTAGTACAAGAGTCGTTCTCATAAAAGTAACGTATTTAGTGAGTGAAAAGATCAGGGAGAAATACGCCGGGGTTTTCCATCCGAGCGGGGAATTGCGGGGGCATATTCAGTCGTCCGGCCATATGACGGGCTGAATCCGAACAGCAATTTTCGGACAAAGGAGTGAAAGATTAGTACGCAGCCCTCAAATAAATTTTCAGGGCGCCGTCTCGGGGTCGTGCGGAGTGGGGAGGGTTTCGGCGGGGAACCAGCACAGGCGGTCGAGCATTTGCGGGGTACCGCGGAACAGGTTGAGATCAACCTGTTTGGAGATGCCCTGCACGCAGCCTTTTTCGGAGTACTGCCAGAAGTGCCAGAAGTTGCCGTTGCGCAGTGTCGGTTCGTTTTCGGAGTATCGGGCAATCCAGAGCGGATAGTTGTCGAAAACGCCGGCGAGGTAGGTTTCGTAAAAATGCAGGTTGGTGTAGATGATGGGCCGCACATTGAGGCTGCGTTCCACGGTTTCCAGCCAGATGCGGGCCTCTTCCAGCATGATCTCGACGGGCATCCTGTCGGTGGTTTCGAGATCAAGTACCGGAGCCAGGTCGCCGGGCGAAAGTTCCACGGTTTGCAGGAAGTGCAGGGCCTGATCGTGTCCGCAGCCGTAGGAGCGGAAGTAGTGGTAGGCCCCGCGGCGGATGCCGGTTTGTTGCAGCATGTCCCAATTGGTGCAAAACAGGCTGTCTTTGTGATCGCTGCCTTCAGTGGCTTTGACAAACGCGAAGTGCAGGTCGTTTTTTTGCGCCACGGTTTCCCAGTCAATGCGCTGCTGGTGATGCGACACGTCCACCCCCCAGAGGTTTTCCACGGGGGGCGTTTCGATCTTGCCGATCATTTTGTTGCCCCAAAGCGGGGCCATCAGAAAGAGCACAGAGTAAAGCAGACGCATTGCGACAGTTGTTTTTGCATAAACCGGATGGATAGCGCAATCGGTCGGTGCCCGTCGAGCAGTAGCGGGCGTCATTTTTCAGCAGCGAAAATAGTGCCTTATTTTCGTGCGCTTCCGAATGCTGCCGGCTGTTTCGTCAAAAGGCGACAAAAATTTGTCCCCTGGGCGGCATTTGGCCTGCCGGATACCCCGCAGGGAGGGCGGATTTTTTAAGGGCAAATGCCCGGTCGTCGCCAAAAATTAATATACGAACGAGTAGCACGATTCCATTCCGACTCATTACTTTTGTCGGCGTTTACGCCTTTTAACTGATTGATTGTTTAATCCTTGTAGTTGTGATCTCGTGAAAGGATGTCCTGCCGTGCCTTGTCGCACACCGAAGGGCTGCTGCTGAATGCAGCCGATTTCCTTTCCAAACGTATGACCCGAAATTTCATCAGTACCGGTCGCGCTGTGGCGCGGGCGGGTTTTTGCTTTGTACACCCAAGGTTTCATTTATAAAAACAACACGGCTTATGATCCGTACTTCTACTTCCCGGCTTTTTTCTGGTTTTTCGCTGCGCGTTTTGGGCGTGGTGGTAACAGCTACCGTAGTCCTCTCGCCTATACATGGGCAAATACTCTGGTCGTCATCTGGTGGCTCCGCTTGGCTGTCGGGCAGCAACTGGACAGGAGGAGCTGTTCCGACAAGCTCCCAAATCGCCCAATTTGGCGCTAATCCCACAGGTACTGGGGGGGCAGGTATAAATATGAATGGTACCACTAACAACGGCTCTAAAAACCAAGCCGTTGGAGCCGTTGAGGTTACTTCTGCTCGTGCGGCTGCGTTTTTGATTGGAAACAGTTCCACAAGTGCCAGTGCGGACGGTACTTTCACGCTCAATGGTGCTACTGTAAATAGCGTTGCCAATACAATCCTTAGAAATAACTCGTCCCAGTTGTTCACCATTCAGAATACCCAGGGAACCGGGGACAAAACGATGGCAGTTGCCTTAGGCAACGCTACCAACAACATCATCAATATTGACGGTACTGGAGGCATCACCATCAGTTCCATCATCAGCGGCGCCAGCCGAAACCTGACCAAGGGTGGCAGCGGTGCAGGCGTTCTGGAATTGACCGGCGCCAACACCTACTCCGGCGCCACCACAGTCACCGGCGGCACCCTCCGCCTCAACCGAAGCGGCGGCACTACGCTGCCCACCGGCAACAGCGTCACCGTCAACAATGGCGGCACCCTGCGTATTTCCACGACTCAAACGCTCAACAACGTCACGGTAGACGCCGGTGGCACCCTGATCCTGGATGCAGGCCTGACCGTTAGCGGTACGTTTACCATGAACGGCACCCTCCAAATCAACACCGGTGGTTTCGTCAGCACCAACGCTCCCACCTACGGCTCTTCCTCCACCCTCGTGTACAACTCGGGGGGTACCTACGGCCGAGGCACAGAGTGGTCGGCCACCAGTGGTGCAGGCTATCCCGCCAACGTGCAGATTAGCAACAACACTACCTTGAACTTAGGAAACGGCGGTACTGGCACGGCTCGCGCCATGTCGGGCAACCTAACTATTGACGCAGGCTCTACACTTTCGATGAACATCGGCGGCAGTGTGATGACCGCCGCACTCACCGTCGGCGGCAATCTGAACCTGAACGGCACCCTCACCCTGTCCACGTCGGCCGGGGGCGACCTGTACCTTGCCGGCAACATGACCCGCGCCGCCGCCGCCACCTTCACTCCCAACGAACGGGCGGTGTTTTTCAACGGCTCCGGCACACAGACCGTCAGCGTCACGGGCGGCGGCACCATGACCTTCAACTACCTGCTCATTCAGGGCAGCAGCACCCTGCAATTGGCCACCGGCACCAATGTCACCGTGGATCGCGGCAGCGGCCTCACGCTCGGCTCTTCGGCCACCAACAGCCTCGACCTGAATGGCCAAACCCTGCTCTACTCCGGCGGCGGCAACCTTAACCTGTCGAGCGGTGCGCGGGGCGTGACGAGCAGCGTGGAGGGCGGGGTGTTTTCTACCACTTCGTTTGCCAACATCACCGTGACCTCCGGTGGTGGAAGCGCGTTGACTTTCGGCGAAAATGTTATCGTGTCCTTGAACTCGATGACAATGAGTTTCAACAACGTGACCACCCTCAACGGCACCTTGCGCCTTAACAACGGGGGCGCCGCGACCTCGCCTCCGACCTATGGGCCAAACTCGCTCCTGCTCTACAATGCGGCCGGCGCCTACGGCCAAAGCAACGAGTGGTACGACAACACCACGAGCGGGCCGGGCTACCCCGCTAATGTGCAGGTCAGCAACAGCACGACCCTCAATCTTGCCGCCAACAGCAACATCAACTGTGCCATGTCCGGCAACCTGACCATAGATGCCGGCTCCACGGTGGCCATGAACGGCACGGTAGGCGCGCTCACAGTGGGCGGCAATGTCAACCTGAACGGCACCCTCTCCCTGGCCACCATGGCTGGCGGTGACATCGTAGTGGGCGGCAACTGGACCGAAGGCTCCGCTTCCACCTTCACCGCCAACTCCCGCGCCGTATTCCTCAACGGCACGGGTACGCAAACCATCTCCCGTACCGGCGGCACCAACAGTTTTCCCTTCCTGCTGATTGGAAAAACAGCGGGCAGCGTAGCCCTGTCCAACGACGTGACCGTATCCAGTGTGCTGACTTTCCAGAGCGGCAACACGGCGAATATCAACACCGGCGCCAACAGCCTGATCATCAGTGACAACAGCACCAGCGCCATCGTGCGCACGGGCAGCGGGCACGTCATCGGCAACCTGAACCGCCGCTGTGGCGTGGCCGGAAATTACTTTTTCCCCGTGGGCACCGGCGAAGGGTACACGCCCGTGAACCTGAACTATTCCAGCATTGACCAGCAGCAAAACGTGGTCGTCAATTCCAACGACGCCGACCACCCGAACTTCGCTACATACGGCCTCAGCGCCACCAAATATGTGAGCCGCCACTGGAATATCACGCGCATCGGCGCCGGTAATTTCCAGGTGGACGCCACCTTCACCTACCTGCCCGCCGACCTCCTGAACGGCGCCACCGAAGGCAACATCAAAGCCGCCAAATACGACGGCTCCTGGACGCTGCCCACCACCACCACGGGTACCAACAGTTTCACGGCCACGGGTCTGACTTCGTTTAGCGGGTTTATGGGCGGCGAAACTCCGCCGGACTATGAGATCACTACCACCGGCAACAACATCGTCATTACCGACCTTTCCGGCAACGGCGAAACACTCGCCGTCAGTGAAAGCGGCAGCAACATCCGCTTCGTAGTCACCCCCACCACGCGTACCTATTCCATCAACGGCGGCGCGATCACGGCATTTACCACACCCGCCGATGTCGCACTGGCAGGGGCAAACTCCATCACCGTCAATGCCGGAGCGGGCGCCGACATCATCAATATCGGCGCGTTCACCGCCAACCTGCCCAGCCTGACCGTCAACGGCGGCACGGGCGACGACGCGGTGAACTTCAACGGCGACATCACCTTCGCTACCAACGCCAATCTCGACGTGGATTTGCAAAACGACGACGCCACGCCGGGTACGGATGCCGTTACGGTGGCGACCAACGCCAACCTGCTGCTTTCCGGTACGGGTACGGCTACGGTGAAAGTGAGCAAAAATGTGGTAGTGAACGGTACGGGAAGCATCGAAACCGTAGATGGAGATTTGACGGTAGAAGCGAACCAGCAGACCGCACCAACATCCGGCACATTCACCGGGGTAAGCGTGGGTACCGGCATTATCCGATCTACCGGGGCAGGCAACTTGATCGTCAAAGGAAAAGGTGGGAACAGTGGATTTGACAACCGTGGAATCCTGGTCGGTGTTACCGGAAAAATCAGCGGTGGCACAAGCGGCAGCACCGCTACCGTTATCGGGAGCGGTGGATTATCTACAGGCGGTTTTAATTATGGGGTGTACGTTACCGGCATGATCACGTCTTTGGGCGGCAATGTCGGCGTCACCGGCACGGGCGGCGGAACAGGTATATCGAGTACAAACAACTACGGCGTTAACCTCGATGCCGGAGGTCAAATACTGGCAGGAGGAGCCGGTTCTGTGACGGTTGCCGGAACCGGCGGCGCCTCTACAGGAACCTATAATGCCGGCGTACATATTTTCGGATCAAACTCGAAAATCACTTCCTCCGGTGGTAATGTGCATGTAACAGGTACTGGTGGAGGTGCAAGTTCAGGTTTGTACAAATACGGCGTCTATGTTGAAACCGGCGGGAAAATATCGGCAGCAGGCATGGGCTCGGTTACCGTCATCGGCAACGGCGGCACAGCATCTACCAGCGCACAAAATGTTGGGGTGGTAGTGTTGGACGGCGGTGCCGCCATCAGTTCCTCCGGCGGGGATGTGAGCGTGACCGGTCAGGGCGGCGGCACAGGCGCTTCAAACTTTAATAGGGGCATATTGGTGAGCGTGGACGGTACCATTACCGCCGGCGGCAACGGCACGGTAACGGTACAGGGTACCGGTGGAGCCACAACCGGCAGCAGCAATTACGGCGTTGTGGTCGGCGGCTCCAGTTCATCCATCACTTCTACGAATGGCAATGTCAGCGTGACCGGTCAGGGTGGCGGCTCAAGCACAAGTGGAGATAACTACGGTGTTATGATACTTAGCGCGGGAGTAATATCCGGTGGAGGAACCGGTACTGTAACCGTAATCGGTACCGGCGGCGCTTCGGCGGGAACCTCCAATTTTGGCGTTTATGTTACAGGCAACAATACCCAAATCACCTCCTCCAGCGGCAATGTGAGCGTTACCGGCATCGAAGGCGGCGGCTCCAGCGGAACTGGCATCGTCACGGAATCCTCCGCCATCATCACCACCGCCGCCAACGGCGGCAACATCACCCTCATCGCCAACAGCATAAAGATTCAAAGCACGACTTCGGTCAGTACCAACGGCAGCAGCAGCACTACCCTTCGCCCCTATGACGACGGCACGCCCATAGACCTCGGCTCCGGCGCCAACTCCATCGGCGGCCCGCTTGGCCTGACCGATACCGAACTTGACCTCGTGACCACCGGAACGCTTATTATTGGCAACGCCAACAGCGGCCACATCACCATCATGGCCGACATCACCCGCCCGGCGACCACCAACATGCAACTCGTCAGCGGCGGCAATGTGACCTTTAGCAGCGGCGGTATCAACACCGCAGGCGGCACCCTGCTGCTCGATCCTGGGGCGTCCCCGGCAGCGGTGAATCCCGCCTTCAGCGGCACGGACGCTACCGTGAGCACCCTGTCTTTCGGCAGCGATCTCGAGATATTTATCAACGGCCTCGTGGCCAACACCGACTATACCCAACTGAACGTGGTTGGCGCCGTCAACCTCACAGGCGTGGACCTCATACTCAGCGGTTCGCACACCCCGATTGTCGGCCAGACCTTCACCATCGTGGACAACGACGGCGCGGACCCCGTGATCGGTACCTTCACCGGCCTGCCGCAGGGCGCCGGTATTGCCAACTTCCTCGGCAGCGGCCTGTATGCCCAGGTGTCCTACATCGGTGGCGACGGCAACGACGTGGTGCTGACCGTAGCCGACCCGGCGGAAGCGCTGGATTTTGACGGGACGAATGATGAGGTCGGCCTTTCCTCGATAACATCTTCTCCGAATGCTTTTGCTGTTGAAATGTGGATCAATCCCGAATCGGTAGAGCAAGACAGAAGAATTCTTAGTACTACCAACCCGGGAAATCCGCCCATATCGGGAACGACAGGTATTCGATTCGGAGCAGGAGGAAGACTGGAGGTCTGGACCGGCCAGTCAACTATTTGTTGTAATGTCGAGGTAACAACTACCTCCATTCCTCTGAATACATGGTCACATATTGCTTTAGTAAAAACCTCCGCTACTACCGCTGAGTTTTATCTCAATGGCGTGAAAGAAGTTCCCACTTTCAATGTTGCTGCAAACAGCCAGCTACAAATGCTGACTTTGGGTGGAAAAACTGTCTACAATTCCGGTACGTTTGGCTTGAGTTTTAACGGTAAAATAGATGACCTGCGCTTTTGGACAACTGTACGAGATTGCGAACAGATTAATCAGTTAAAAAACTGCGAACTCGCCGGTAATGAAGCCGGCCTCATAGCCTACTACAAATTCAACCAGGGCTTCGCTAATGTAAACAACGCGGGCATCACCACCCTCGAAGACGCAACAGCCAACAACAACGACGGCACGCTGACCGGCTTCGGCCTCACCGGCGCAAACTCCAACTGGGTGGAACCCGGCGGTGTAGTCACAGGCGCCAACTGCCCGGCACTCCAGCCCGCGCCCGAAATCAATGTGCAAGGCAACAGTCAGGACATCGCCGACGGCGACAACACGCCCGATACCGGCGACCACACCAACTTCGGCGATGTGGCGGTAAGCGGCAACCTCGTGCGCACCTTCACCATCCAGAACACCGGCGGAGCCGACCTGAACGTGAGCGGTGTTTCCTCAAACAACGGCCTCTTCACCGTCGGTACACTCACGCCGGCAAGCCCGATCCCGGCAGGTATGTCGGCCACGTTCACGGTGACCTTCTCGCCGGTGGCCACCGGGGTGCAAAACGCTACCATCACCATCGCCAACGACGACTGCGACGAAGACCCGTACACGTTCTCCGTGACCGGCAACGGAGTAATTCTTGACTACACCATCACCACCACAGGCAACAACATCGTCATCACCGACAACTCCGGCAACGGCGAAACGCTCGACGTCAGCGAAAGCGGCGGCAACATCCGCTTCGTGGTCACGCCCACCACGCGTACCTATTCCATTGACGGCGGCGCGATCACAGCATTCACCACACCCGCCGACGTCGCGCTGGCCGGAGCAAATTCCATCACCGTCAATGCCGGAGCGGGCGCCGACATCATCAACATCGGCGCGTTCACGGCCAACCTGCCCAGCCTGACCGTCAACGGCGGCACGGGCGACGATGCGGTGAACTTCAACGGTGGCATCACCTTTGCCACCAATGCCAACCTCAACGTGGATTTGCAAGACGACGATGCCACACCGGGCACCGACCGGGTGGAAATCAACCTGAATGCCGAATTGCTGCTCTCCGGCATGGGCACAGCCACAATCAAAGTGAGCCGGGATGTGCTGTTCAACAGCGGCGCCAAAATCGAAACGGAAGACGGCAACCTGACGGTGGAAGCCAACCAGCAAACGACGCCAACGGCAGGAAACTTCGTGGGAGTGGATGTGAATGCCGGTTTTATACAGATTTTCGGTACGGGCATTTTGTCCGTAAAAGGTAAGGGCGGCAATGCCGCATCGGGCGCACAATACGGCGTACAAGCACGCAATGACGGGGACATTATCGGCGGCACGAGCGGAACCGCCGCCGTGCAAGGCACAGGGGGCGCCTCTTCGGATGATTTTAACCATGGCGTGCATGTAATTGATGCCGGTTCTTCCATAACCTCCAATGGCGGCAACGTGAGCGTGACCGGCCAGGGCGGCGGGCAAAGCGGGACGGGATCGGATGAAAACGTCGGCGTCAAAGTCGGTACCAATGGCCTGATTTGGGCGGGCGGCAGCGGTACGGTTACCGTACTCGGCACAGGCGGTACTGCTTTGGGGCAGGGGCATTACGGTGTTGCCGTTGAAGCCGGCAGTATCAACTCTTCCGGCGGCGACGTAAGTGTGACGGGTACTGGCGGTACCGGCATTTCAGGATTTGAATACGGCGTACGGGTGGCATCCGCCGGTACGATCTCCTCTGGCGGTACCGGCACACTCACCGTGACAGGTACCGGCGGTACAGGTACCGGCGGCGGCGGAATCGGGGTATTTGTAACCGGCATCGGTTCGGCCATATTCACCAGCGGCGGCAACGTGAGTGTCACCGGTACCGGCAATGGAGCGGCGGCAACCGGCAGCAATACCGGGGTGTATGTAGAACTTGGCGGTTCCATCATCTCAAACGGCTCGGGCACTATCACTGTGGTCGGAAATGGCAAATCATCCTCCGGTAATGCCAATCATGGCGTACATGTTACAGGCGCCAACTCTTTGATCTCCTCCGATGGCGGGGACGTAAGCGTCACCGGCACGGGCGGCGGCAGTAGCAGCAGCAGCAACAATATTGGCGTTTACCTCGTATCGGGTGGACAAATCATGGCCGGCGCCACCGGCACAGTGATCGTGGATGGTACCGGCGGCGCAGCGTCGGGTAGTAGCAATGTGGGCGTGTATATTTTAGGCGCCAACGCACTAATCTCCTCTTCGGGCGGCAATGTAAGCGTAACCGGCCAAAGCGACGCGACGGGCGGTACCAGTTCCAGCCACGGCATCATTACCCAATCGGGCGGCCAGATCAATGCCGGCGGCAGCGGCACGGTGACCGTAAACGGCACCGGCGCAAACGGTACCGGCGGCAGTAACGTGGGCGTGTATGTATTCGGCAATATTACATCCTCCGGTGGCAATGTGAGCGTAACCGGTCAGGGCGGCGGCACGGTATCCGGCGACGGCAACTATGGAATCATGGTGGAAACCGGCAGCCAGATCAGTGCCGGTGGTAGCGGCACCGTAACCGTGCTGGGCACGGGAGCAGCTACAACCGGGGAAAACAATCATGGTGTCCGGGTGTACTCCACCGGCCAGATTACGTCCAACAACGGTAATGTAAGCGTGACCGGCCAGGGTGGTGGCACGGGCGCTTCGGGCAACCACAGAGGCATAAACGTGGATAGCGGCGGCAAGATCACCGCCGGAGGTTCCGGTACCGTAACCGTGCAAGGCACGGGCGGCGCTTCTTCGGGGGCATCCAATTTCGGTGTTTTGGTTTTCGACACCGATTCTAAAATCACCTCTTCCGGTGGCAATGTACAAGTTACCGGCATCGAAGGCAGTGGTACCAGCGGAACGGGTTTGGTCATCACCCAATCCACCGCCACTATCACCACTGCCCTCAACGGCGGTACTATCACCCTCATTGCCAACAGCATGAATATCGTCGGCAGCGGTGCAAGCACAAACGGCAGCAGCAGCATCACCCTCCGCCCCTACGACGACGGCACGCCCATTGACCTCGGATCCGGCGCCAACAGTATCGGCGGCCCGCTCGGCTTGTCCGATACGGAACTTGACCTCGTCACCGGCGGTACCCTCGTCATCGGCGACGCCAACAGCGGGGCCATCACCGTCAGCGCCGATATCACCCGCGCCGCAGCCACCAATATGGAACTGCACAGCGCCGGCGACATCACCTTCTCCACCGGCGGTATCAACACCGGCGGCGGCACGCTTCTGCTCAACCCGGGCGCGTCCCCGGCAGCGGTGAATCCCGCTTTCAGCGGCACCGACGTCACCGCGAGCACCCTGTCTTTCGGCAGCGACCTGTCTATTTTCATCAACGGTCTCGTGGCCAACACGGATTACACCCAACTGAAAGTGGCCGGCACCGTGAACCTCACGGGCGTGGATTTGATCCTCAGCGGCTCGCACACACCGTTGCTCACGCAAACGTTCACCATCGTGAACAACGACGGTGTGGACCCCATCATCGGAACATTCGTTGGCTTGCCGGAAGGCGCCACGATCCCCGGCTTCCTCGGCTCCGGCCTGTCTGCCACGATCACCTACCTGGGAGGCGACGGCAACGATGTCGTCTTGACCGTCGTATTAGATTGCCCGGCTACAGGCACCGTCTGGTATGTGGATGCAGCAGCATCCCCCGGCGGCAACGGCGCTTCCTGGGGGTGTGCGTTCCAAAATGTGCAGGATGCCATTGATGCGGCGAGCAGCCTAGACGAAATCTGGGTAGCCGCAGGCACGTACCTGCCCACGAAAGACCCCTTCGGAAATGCCGCCCCGGCCGACCCGCGCGACAAAACGTTTTACCTGAAAGACGGCGTGAAACTCTACGGCGGCTTCGACGGTACCGAAATTCTGCTTAACGAACGCGACTGGGCGATGAACGTCACCATATTGAGCGGCAATATTGACGCGGGCGGCCCGATGGACTGCTATCACGTTGTGGTGTCCGTTAATGACGGGGCTTCTACGGAATTGGATGGCTTTACCATCACAGGCGGAAGTTTCCCTGCAACCAGTGGAGACATTACAGTTGAAGGACAGATCATTACGCGCGGCATAGGCGGCGGAATGAACAACAACACTTCTTCGCCGACCATCAGCAATTGCACGTTTACAGGAAATTCATGCAACACCGGCGGCGGAATGTACAATCGTTCCTCCTCGTCCATCATCACAAACTGTACGTTTTCTGCCAATGGTGGCGGTGACGGCGGAGGGATGTACAACACCGCATCTTCTTCCGCGCTGACCATCACCAATTGCACGTTTTCGGGGAACAGCTGCAGCAACTACGGCGCTGGGATCGCAAATTTTCCCTCCTCTCCGACGATTACCAATTGCACGTTCACCAGTAATCTTGGCGGCGGCGGCGGTGGTGGCGGGATGTCCAACATCATCGGTTCTGCGCCGTTGATCACCAATTGCACGTTTACAGGAAATTCATCCAACACAGGCGGAGGTATGTACAACGACCTTTCCTCCTCCCCGACCATCACCAACTGCGTGTTTTCGGGCAATTCGGGCGGCAACAACAGAGGCGGGGGCATTTTTAATTACAGGTCTTCTTCGCCCACACTAATAAATTGTTCCTTTTCGGGAAATGCATGCCTCGGCGACGGCGGCGGGATGTCCAACCTGTCAACCTGCTTTCCGACTGCGACAAACTGCATTTTCTGGGGAAACAGCACCGAAATATTTGACGACGGCGGCACCACGACTGTCACCTATTCCATCGTACAGGGTGGCTTTACCGGCATCGGCAATTTGAATCTTGACCCGCTTTTCGTCAGCCAACCGGCCTTTGTCGGCGCACCCACCACGGTGGGCGACCTGCACCTGCAAACCTGCTCGCCTGCCATTGATGCCGGCACCGCCTCGGGCGCACCAGCCACTGATCTCGAGGGCAACAACCGTCCGATCAATCTGGGCTACGACATGGGCGCGTATGAATTCCAGACCTTGTTGGCAGAAGCCAACGTGCTAGGCAACACCATGCCCATCGCCGACGGTGATGCCACACCCGGCCCAGGCAACGACCATACCGACTTCGGAAATGTGTTGGTGGGCGGCAACCTCGTGCGCACGTTCACCATCCAGAACACCGGCGCCGCCGACCTCACGGTAGGCAGTATTGCATCCGACAACGGCCTGTTCACCGTCGGTGCGCTAACCCCCGCCGGTCCGATTTCAGGCCCGAGCGGTTCGGCCACGTTCACGGTAACCTTCTCGCCGGTGGCCACCGGCGTGCAAAACGCCATCATCACTATCGCCAACGACGACTGCGACGAAGACCCGTACACGTTCTCCGTGACCGGCAACGGAGTAATTCCCGACTACACCATCACTACCACCGGCAACAACATCGTCATCACCGACAACTCCGGCAACGGCGAGACGCTCGCCGTCAGTGAAAGCGGCAGCAACATCCGCTTCGTGGTCACGCCCACCACGCGTACTTATTCCATCAACGGCGGTGCGATCACGGCATTCACCACACCCGCCGATGTCGCGTTGGCAGGTGTTATATCCATTGAAATCAATGCCGAAGACGGCAACGACAACATCAACATCAATGACTTCACGGTCAACCTGCCCAGCCTCACCATCAACGGCGGCACGGGCGACGACGAGGTGTACTTCGGCGGGGGCATCACGTTTGCCACCGATGCCGACCTCGACGTGGACTTGCAAAACGACGACGCCACGCCCGGCACCGACCGGGTGGAAGTAAACCTGAATGCTGAACTGGTACTTTCGGGCACAGGATCGGCTACCATCAAAGTGAGCCGGGATGTGCTGCTGAACAGCGGCGCCGTCATCGAGACGGTAAACGGTAACCTGACGGTAGAAGCCAACCAGCAGGGTACGCCGACGGCAGGCTCATTTATCGGCGTGGACGTAAACGGCGGCCTAATTCAATCTACGGGCACAGGCATTGTGTCCGTGAAAGGCAAAGGCGGCGACAGTGCCTCAGGCTCACAAATCGGTGTGCAGGTGAAAAGTGGCGGAGACATTATTGGCGGGACAAGCGGTACCACAACGGTGCAGGGCACGGGCGGGGCATCCTCCGACAATTTCAACCATGGTGTGAATATCGAAGGGAATACCTCATCAATCACCTCTTCGGGCAGCAACGTGAGCGTCACGGGCACGGGCGGCGGCACGGGAGCCGGTATATTTAATATAGGATTGTTTATCCAGGCTGCAGGACAGATTTCGGCAGGTGGTAGTGGCACGGTCACGGTTGTCGGAAATGGCGGCACATCCACAGGCCAAAGCAACTTTGGATTGTATCTCCACGGGTTCAGCTCAATCACCTCCTCCGGCGGCAACGTGAGCGTCACAGGCACGGGTGGCAGTTCGGGGAGTATTAATAATTACGGAATCTTTGCCCAACAAGGTGCGCAAATATCAGCAGGAGGCACCGGCACGGTCACGGTCGTCGGATATGGCGGCGCATCTACTGGCAACTCCAATCATGGCATATTCATCAACTTTGGAGGTGCCAAAATCACCTCTTCGGGCGGCAATGTGAGCGTCACGGGCACGGGCGGCGGTTCGGGAACAAGCGCTACCAATTACGGAGTCTATCTCCTTGACGATGCACAGATAATGGCCGACGGCAGCGGCACCGTGACCGTGGAAGGCACCGGCGGCGCAGGTACCGGCAATGAACATCACGGGGTATATGCCATAGGCTCCAACTCCCGCATCACGTCCTCCGGCGGCGATGTGCACGTGACGGGTCAGGGCGGCGGCACGGGCGCTTCGGCTAACAACTTCGGCGTCTTTTTGTATTTCGCCGGCGAGATCACAGCCGGCACCGGCGGCATTGTGACGGTACAAGGCACCGGCGGCGCGAGCACGGGTAATCAAAATATTGGGGTAGCGATCGAAGGCAACAACTCCCGAATCACCTCCTCCGACGGCGCTGTGAGCGTTACGGGTCAGGGTGGCGGATCGGACGCATCGGAAGACAACTACGGTGTCTTTGTGACCTCCGACGGCCAAATCACGGCGGGAGCAAGCGGTACCGTGACGGTAACAGGTACCGGGGGAGCGACAACCGGTAGAGACAACATTGGCGTATATGTGCTGAATGCCAACTCCCGCATCACGTCCTCCGGCGGCGCTGTGAGTGTGACAGGTCAGGGCGGCGGCACAGGTGCGTCGTTTTTTAACCTCGGGGTGTATGTGAATTCCGGTGGCGAGATCACCGCAGGCGGCAGCGGCACGGTGACCGTTGACGGCACCGGCGGCGCACCTACCGGCAGTTTCAATTATGGCGTATATGTCCTTGAAGCCGATTCCCGTATCACCTCCTCCGGCGGCGCTGTAAGCGTGACGGGTCAGGGCGGCGGATCGGTCGCATCGGGCAACAACTACGGCGTCTTTGTAAGCGCCGACGGCCAGATCACATCAGGCACAAACGGGACTGTGACCGTGCAAGGCGCCGGCGGCGCGACCACCGGCGGCAACAACTACGGGATATGGATCATCAACGCCGCCCCCGCCATCACGTCCGGCGGCGGCAATGTGACCGTGACAGGCATTGAGGGCGGCGGGCCAAACGGCATCGGCTACCGGAGTACGCCCGGCGCATCCAGCAGCAGCATTTCCACCGCTACCAACGGCGGCAACATCAACCTTGTCGCCAACAGCGTTGATATTCAGGCCACATGCTCGGTCGGCACCAACGCCGGTAGCAGCGTTACCCTGCGCCCCTACACCAACGGCGTACAAATTGACCTCGGCGCTGCCTCCAACCCCATCGGCGGCCCGCTCAGCCTGACCGACGATGAGCTCGACCTCGTCACCACCGGCACCCTCATCATCGGCGATGCCAACAGCGGCGCCATCACCCTCAGCACCGACATTACCCGCCCCGCCGCCACCAATGTGGAACTGCACAGCGCCGGCGACGTCACCTTCTCCGGCGGCGGCATCAACACCGGCGGCGGCACGCTCCTGCTCGATCCGGGCACTTCCCCGGCTGCGGTGAAACCTGTTTTCACAGGTACGGATGCCACGGCAAGCACGGTGTCGTTCGCCAGCGATTTGAATATTGACATAGACGGAACCACTGCAGGTACGCAGTACAACCAACTCACGGTAGTCGGCAGCGTCAACCTGACGGGCGTGGAACTGAAGTTCCTGGGCTCGTCTTATGTCCCCACCGGTGGTGAAACCTTTCTCATTGTGGATAACGACGGAGCGGACGCGATCATCGGCACGTTCACCGGTCTGGCTGAAGGCGCCACCATTCCCAATTTCCTTGGCAGCGTACTAAGCGCCACGGTAACCTACCTCGGCAATGACGGCAACGATGTGGTGCTGACAGTGCAAACGAATGTGCCCGGTGCCGCGCTGGCATTTGACGGCTTGGACGACGGCATCACTATTCCGCATGACCCGGCCTTGCAACCTGCCCAAATAACAGTTTCGGCATGGGTAAAAGCAAATAGCACACAGGCTGAAATGTTGTCTGTTCTTGTAGATAAATCCCACGGATTCACAGACTTCACCGGATGGGTGCTGGAAATGATAAATGGTAAAGCGCAATTCGCCTACGGTAACGGTGCAAGTTTTCCGGATGTTTTTTCTACTACCAACATTCAGGACGATACCTGGCACCATGTAACCGGGACCCTGGATGGAACTACGCTGGCGATCTATGTGGACGGGGTGCTCGAAAATACGGCACCATATAGTGGTACCCCCGCCGGGAATACCCGCCAGGCAGAAATAGGTTTTTCCTGGGGCGGCGGCACTCCTGCACGTTTTTTAAATGGCCACATGGACGAAGTTCGTATCTACAACCGGCCCCTTTGTCAACCCGAGATTCAGACACTTATGAACTGTGAACTCGCCGGGACCGAATCCGGACTGGTTGCCTACTATCAGTTTAATGAAGGAGTTGCCGGCGCGAACAATGCCGGAGAAACTACATTGCCGGATGTCGCGGGAGGCAACAACAATGGTACCCTGACCGACTTTGCCCTAAACGGCTCGACCTCGAACTGGGTAGCACCCGGCGGAGTAACCACGGGAGTTGCCTGTCCGGCATATACCATCCCCGAAATCAATGTGCAGGGCAATAGTACCGACATCGCCGACGGCGACATTACGCCAACTTCCGGCGATCATACCGACTTCGGAAATGTATTGCTGGGCAACAACCTCATGCGCACGTTCACGATTCAGAACATAGGCACTGCCGACCTCACAGTGAGCAGCATTTCCTCCAACAACGGCCTGTTTACCGTCGGAACACTCACACCTGCAAGCCCGATCCCGGCAGGGATGTCGGCTACTTTCACCGTGACCTTTGCCCCGGTAGCCGTGGGCGTGCAAAACGCCACGATCACCATCAGCAACGATGACTGCAACGAAGGGGTGTACGATTTTGCAGTGACCGGCAACGGTACGTGCCCCACCATCACCTTCAGCGCCACCCCCACCAACACCTGCGCCGGCTTCGACGACGGCCAGATCGCCATCTCCGGCGAAACCGGCGGCACCGCCCCGTACATGTACTCCATAGACAACGGTACGAACTACCAGATGGGTGCTACCTTCACCGGCCTGGCGGCCAATACCTACCCGGTAAAAATCAAGGACGCCAACGGTTGCGAAAGCGCAGTGGAAAACGTGATGGTCGGCAGCACGCCCACCACCACCTACTACCGCGATATTGACGGCGACGGCCTCGGCGACCCGAGCAATTTCGTGACGGCCTGCACGGCGCCTCCCGGCTATGTGACCGATAACACCGACGCCTGCCCGCTTACGGTGAGCAGCGTGTCCAATTCCGGAAACTGTGGCTGCCAGCCCGGCTACTACCCGGTGTACACCGTGATGAGCGGCGAAAACGTGATCACCGGCTGTCAGATTTGCCCGACGGGCAGTTATTGCCCCGACGGCTTGGCCGGTCCGATCCTGTGCCCGATGGGCCAGTACATGGACGTGGAAGGCGCCTCGTCTTGCATTCCCTGCGACATGGGATACTTCAGCAACACAACCGGCGCAACATCCTGTGATCCGTGTCCGCTGGGTATGTTCAACAACCTGACCGGACAGTCGGCGTGCCAGGAATGCCCGCTGGGTACGTTCAACAACGCGACGGGACAATCGGCTTGTCAGGAGTGCCCGCTGGGCACGTTCAACAACGCGACCGGGCAATCGGCTTGTCAGGAATGTCCGTTGGGCACGTTCAACAACGCGACCGGGCAGTCGTCCTGCCAGTTGTGCCCGATGGGCACATTCAACAACGCGACGGGACAGTCCTCATGTCAAGAGTGCCCGCTGGGTACGTTCAACAACGCGACGGGACAGTCCTCATGTCAGGAGTGCCCGATGGGCACGTTCAACAATGCGACGGGACAATCGGCGTGTCAGGAGTGTCCGATGGGAACATTCAACAACCTGACGGGACAGTCGTCGTGCCAGGCTTGCCCAATGGGCACATTCAACAACGCGACGGGGCAGTCGTCGTGTCAGGAGTGTCCGCTGGGCACGTTTAACAACCTGACGGGACAATCCTCGTGCCAGCAATGCCCGGAGGGTACATACAATGACCAGACGGGGCAATCTTCGTGTCAGGAGTGCCCGATGGGCACATTCAACAACCTGACGGGACAGTCGTCATGTCAACCCTGTCCGGCAGGCACTTATAATGACCAGACCGGCCAAACCGAGTGTACCGCCTGCCCCAACGGCACCTTCAACAACAACACCGGCCAAACCGCCTGCACGAACTGCCCGACAATCACCTTCACCGCTTCTCCCTCGATTCCCTGTTCGGGTGGGCCGAACGGCGTGATCGCCATTTCGGCTGAAAGCGGCGGTGTCGGGCCGTATATGTACTCGATCAACAACGGGGCGAACTACCAGTCCGGCGCTACGTTCACCGGGCTGTTGCCCGATACCTATCCGGTGAAAATCAAGGACGCCAACGGCTGCGAAAGCGCGGTGCAGAATGTC
>JAEUUV010000022.1 GCA_016787285.1 Saprospiraceae bacterium
GAAGGGGTTTTATGTTCAACTAACGTTTTGACATACAACCCCTTCAGGGTTGGCACTTGTGCTACTGGCCATCTATAAACATACAACCCCTTCGGGGTTTTTGGTTTTGTAATATCAGCAATCAACGCACGCCGGTAGAGACTTGCAAACAAACCGTGTCGGGTCACAGACCCTCACGAGCCTCACGCAGCACTTCGGCGCAGCCAAGCACCTGAAGATCGCATTCCCTCGCACCTGCGCTATGGTTCAAGATAGCGTTAAAAGAACCGCAGCCGTAAAACAACAAACGATGAACTTCGACACACTCGAAACCCCAAGACTGACCCTCAGCGGGATTTCTCCGGAACTGATGCGGTATATCTTTGAAAACCTCCCGAAAGACGAAATAAAACGGATATTGGGCCACCGTTCGGAGAAGGACTATGAAAAAGAGGCAAGCAAACACCAAAATGGATACTCCAGTTACAACCGAAGTTTCAAACTCTTTCTACTGACGGATAAAGCATCGAACACGATTATCGGACGATGCGGCATCCACAACTGGAATACCGAGCACCGGCGGGCCGAGATCGGGTATGTGATGGAGGATGAGCAATACAAACGAAAAGGCCTGATGACGGAAGCGATGGAGGCGATCCTTGATTATGGATTCCGCCACTTGAACCTGAACAGGATCGAGGCACTTGTCGGCGCCGGGAATGTGCCGTCGCTGCGGTTGATGGAAAAATTCAACTTTACAAAGGAAGGCTTGTTGAGGCAGCAGGCTTACGCCTCCGACAAATTTGAGGACTCCGTCATGTTTTCGAAACTTTACCACGAGCATATATGAACACCACTGCCGCCCACGACGAGCGCATCGCAAAAATGACCTTCGCTTCGGTATATCCGAATTATCTCGCAAAAGTGGAGAAAAAGGGCCGGACGAAAGCGGAACTGCTCCAGGTTATCGAGTGGCTGACCGGCTATGACGAACAGCGCCTGCAAGCGCTCATCGAAGAAAAAGCAACTTTTGAAGCCTTCTTTCAGGGGGCTGCCCTGAATCCCAATGCGTCGCTCATCACCGGGCTAATCTGCGGGTACCGGATCGAGGAAATCGAAAATCCGCTCACGCGGCAGACCCGGTATTTAGACAAGTTGGTGGACGAATTAGCGAAAGGTCGCGCAATGGAGAAGATTTTGCGCACGGCTTCTGTCTAACTTTTTGCGTAATGTCCAACCCGACCACCACTCTCCGACCGGTTTTTCTCACCGCCTCCTGGCGTCGGTTGCTGCTGTTGAACTACCGGATCAATCCCGACGCGCTGCTAACCTGGTTGCCGGCCCATACGGAGTTGGACCTCTGGAACGACACCTGTTATGTCAGTCTCGTGGGGTTTATGTTTCAAAATACCCGAATGCGCAGATTCCGCATACCCGGTCACGTCAATTTTGAGGAAATCAACCTGCGGTTCTACGTCCGCCGGAACGACCCGGAACTTGGCTGGAAACGCGGCGTGGTGTTCGTGCGCGAAATTGTACCGCGACCGGCCATCGCATGGGTGGCCAACACCCTGTACCGGGAGCGCTACGTGACGCGGCGCATGGGCCACCGCTGGGAAGATAACCCGGAGGACACACTCGAAGTGGAATACTCCTGGCAGGAAGCCGGACAAACGCAGTCGTTTGGCGTGCGCGCCGACCCGCAGCCCGTCGAACTTAAAGCCGGGAGCGAAGCGGAATTTATAACCGAGCATTACTGGGGATACACCTGCCGGGATGCCCGCAGCAGCACGGAATACCAGGTGGAGCACCCACGCTGGCGCGTGCACCCGATCCGGGAATGGTCTTGCCAGGTGGATTTTGGCGCCGTGTACGGAGCAGGTTTTGCCGCTTTGACGGAAATGCAACCACTCTCGGTCTTTTTGGCCGAAGGCTCGGACGTGATCGTGCGGGGCGGGAAGCGGATCGGCAAGTAAAGATTTACGCGACCTCCCGCTTCCCGGGCCGCACCGACAACGCATACCGAAGCACCAGTACAGCGGCTATGCAGACCAAGGCGCCGGCAAAAAGCAACAAAATTTCCAGTGTGTTCATCTGTTTGTTTTTCAAATTTTATGGTGAACCTGTTACCGGTAGATGGAGGCCGGGAGCGATTGGTTGCAGCAGATGGCAAATTGCCCGGACTCGTCTTATTTTTGTGCAAACTCAACCGACATGGCAAAAAAATTGATCCGATTTGACCAGGCAACAAAGGCGCTGCTCCGTACCAAAGCCCGCTTTTTTCTGCCTATTTTGCTCTCTCTCGGCTGTTCGCTCTCCGCCCAAAACACCCTGCACGTCGGCTCGGGGCATCCGTACGCCAGCCTGACGGCGGCAGCCAACAATGCCGCGCCGGGCGACACCATCCTGCTCCATGCCGGCACCTACCCCGGTGGGCAGTTCATCGGCGACCTGCAAGGTTCCCCCAGCGCGTGGATCACTATCCGCAATGCACCGGGCGAAACCGT
Organism: Saprospiraceae bacterium; assembly: GCA_016787285.1. Classification (GTDB taxonomy): domain Bacteria; phylum Bacteroidota; class Bacteroidia; order Chitinophagales; family Saprospiraceae; genus M3007. The sequence goes on from JAEUUV010000022.1 coordinate 2,487, forward strand.
CGTGTTTGAGGGCGGCGGCAATGCCATCCAGTTTACCGACCCGGCTTGGCTCCACCTCCGAGGACTGATTTTCCAGCACCAGACGGGCAACGGCCTGAACACCGACGACGGCGGCACCTACGCCACCCCGGCCCACCACGTCATTTTTGAAGACTGCACCTTCCGCGACATGTCGGCCACCGGCAACAACGACCTGCTGAAATTGTCGGGACTCGACCATTTCCAGATTCTGCGCTGCACCATCCGGAACGGCGCGGCGGGCGGCAGCGGCATTGACATGGTGGGCTGCCACCAGGGGCTGATCCGGGGCTGCTATTTTGAAAATCTCGGCTCCAACGCCATCCAGGCCAAGGGTGGCTGCGCGGACATCCAGATCGAGCGCAATTTTTTCCGCAATTGCGGCCAGCGCACCCTCAACCTCGGTGGCAGCACCGGGCTGGCTTTTTTCCGACCCGACACTGCGCATTTCGAGGCGGCGGACATCCGTGTGTTCAGCAACATCATCATCGGTTCCTGGGCCACCGTGGCCTACGTCGGCGCCGTGCAGGTGCGCGTGGAAAACAACACCATCTACAACCCGCAAAACTGGGTGATCCGCATCCTCCAGGAAACCGTAGACCCCAGCCGCTTCCTCGAATGCGGCGACAACACCTTCCGAAATAACATCGTACACCTCGATCACAACCTCGGCACAGAAACCAATATCGGCCCTAATACCCGCCCCGAAACATTTGTTTTTGCCCACAACCTGTGGTACAACACGGCCCTGCCCAACTGGAGCGGCCCCGACATCCCCACTGCCGACCCGAACATGGTGCTGAACCAAAATCCGCTGTTTGTGAATCCAGCCGCCGACAATTTCCACCTCCTGCCCGGCAGCCCGGCGGCGGGAGCAGGGGCTTCGCCGGTCGGATCGCCGCTGGACTATTACGGCGCCGGTTTCGCCGTTCCGCCTTCCATCGGCGCTGCCGAGGCCAACCCGGTGTCGGGCACAGGAGCGCCAACGGAAACAGCGGCGGGCCTGATGATTTTCCCCAATCCGTGTTCCAGCGCGACTACGCTACGCTTCGTGTTGCCGGATGCGGGTCCGGTTGCCATGTCGCTTTTCGACGGGAACGGGACTCTGGCGCGCAGGATACTGCACCACGAACATCTCCCCGCAGGCGTGCAGGAGTTGCAATTCGAACGGGCGGGTTTGCCTTCGGGCGTGTTTTTCGTTCAATTGAAAACACGCGCAGGGACGGAAACCAAACGACTGGTGATTTTTTAGAAGTTGTTTGCCCGGAAAATCAACTTCTTAATGCCGGAAATGCCGAAACCCGGTCATTACCATAGCCATGCCACGTTCGTCGCAGGCTGTAATGCTGTCCTGGTCTTTGACCGAGCCTCCGGGCTGAATCACCGCCGTAATACCGGCTTCGGAAGCGATTTCCACACAATCGGGGAACGGGAAAAACGCATCCGAAGCCATGACTGCACCGTTCAGATCAAAGCCAAAGGATTTTGCCTTGGCAATGGCCTGCCGCAGGGCATCCACGCGAGAAGGTTGGCCGCAACCCATGCCGATCAACTGGCGATCCTTGACCAGCGCAATAGCGTTGGATTTCAGATGTTTCACGCATTTCACGGCAAACAGCAACTCGCCGACTTCCTGCGGCGTGGGCTGGCGTTTGGTGACCGGCTTCAGGTCGGCTTCGGTTTCGGTTTTCAGGTCGGCATCCTGCTCCACTACCCCGTTCAGGAGACTACGGAAACTGCGCGGCTGCGCCTCGAAGGATTTAATTTTCAGCAAAATGCGCTGGTCTTTTTTGCGCAGCAGGTTGAGGGCATCCGAGTCGAAATCCGGCGCGATGAGCACCTCGTAAAAAAGTTTGTTGATTTCCTCCGCAGTGGCGAGGTCTACCTTCGTATTGGTGACAAAAATGCCGCCGAACGCCGAAGTGGAATCGCAGGCAAGCGCCGCTTTCCAGGCATCCACGAGCACATCGCGGCGGGCTACGCCGCAGGCATTGGTGTGTTTGAGAATCGCGAAAGTGGGGCGACCCAATTGGAATTCGCGCATGAGTTGCACCGCAGCATCAATATCCACGAGATTGTTGTAGGAAATGGCTTTGCCGCTCAGTTTATCAAACACTTTTTCGAAATCGCCAAAGAAGACGCCGGCCTGGTGTGGATTCTCGCCGTAGCGCAGGATGTCGGAGCGGTGAATGGAGTATTTGAACGCAATGTCGGTGGTGCCTTCGTTGAACCAATTGAAAATGGCGATATCGTAGTTGGAGGTCACTTTGAACGCCCGGCGTGCCAGTTCGCGGCGGTTGTCGGGTGTGGTACTACCGTCTTGCGTTTCGAGTAATTGCAGGAACATGGGGTATTCTTCTCTGGACGCCACGACTACCACATCCGCCCAGTTTTTGGCTGCAGCCCGGATAAGCGACACCCCGCCGATGTCAATTTTTTCGATGATTTCCGCCGGGTCGTTGGTGGCGGCAACAGTGTCTTCGAACGGGTACAAATCCACGATCACGCAATCCAGTTCGGGGATGTGATACTGCTCCAGTTGAGCCAGGTGCTCCGGTTCGCGCCGTGCCAGCAGTCCGCCGAAAACTGCCGGGTGCAGGGTTTTTACCCGTCCGTTGAGGATGCTGGGGTATCCGGTCAGGCTTTCCACCGCCGTCACCGGAATACCGAGTTTTTCGATGTACGATTGGGTACCGCCGGTGCTGTACAGTGCTACGCCAAGTTCGTGCAGGCGGCGGATGATGGGTTCAAGGCCGTCTTTGGAGTACACCGAAACAAGCGCAGAACGAATTTTCCGGTTTTCAGGGGTAGTGGATTTGGTATGTGCCATGCTGTTTGAAAATTGAGGCTGCAGAAATAAAATTGCCCCTTAACGTTGAATCCAATGTTAAGGGGCAAAGAAGTGAAATCTGCACCGTGGGTAAATATGTCGGGATGACAGGATTCGAACCTGCGACCACACGCCCCCCAGACGTGTACTCTACCGGACTGAGCTACATCCCGGAAATAAGGTTTCAAGGTTTCTGGTTGGAGGGTTAGAAGGTTGGAAAGTTTCTGCGTATCGAATCTTGCAACCAGAAACCTTCTAACCAGAAACCTTGAAACCTCTGTGGGTAATACAGGATTCGAACCTGTGACCTCACGCGTGTGAAGCGTGCGCTCTAAACCAACTGAGCTAATCACCCTGCTTTTCCGCCGAAGCCTTTGCAAGGACGGTTTACTTTTTTTGTCGGACCAACGGGATTCGAACCTGTGACCTCCACGATGTCAACGTGGCGCTCTAACCAACTGAGCTATGGCCCGCTAAACTGAACTTCAAGGCCAACAGGAACGAGATGTTTACCCCGTTTTACCAGAAGCGGGCGCAAAGTTATGAACCCAATCTTAAATTCCAACCAAAAATTATCCACAAATTCCAGCATACCGATTTGCCCGTATTGGCAAGGATTACGGACATGCGCACCAGGCATCTGTCAATGCAGTGGCTTGCACGATCAGGCTTCCGGGGAGCGAGCCTGGCGGAGTACAAACCTGAAATACTCCGGTGTAGCCCGGAAAGGTCTGCGTCACCGGCCCGGCGGGCGAAATATAGGTAAGTACAAAGGGCGGTGTGCCGGTGAACGTTGTTGTGATATCCGTACAACTGCCCGCACAAATGTCCGGGTTGGCAACAGAAAAAACGACTGTCGGCAGGGGCTGCCAAGTCACAGGTATGGCGTTCGAAATATCGAGACAAGGGTCGTTTAAATCCACAGTACCGTTCAGATCGTTGCCTGCTATGGCAGCAATGTAGTAGGTGACCCCCATTTGCATGGTAGCCGGATCAAAAGGAAACGTAGGGGCAGTGCTGGTCGCGAGTATCGAGCCGAGCGTGTCCGAAGGATCGGCAAAAAGGATGTATTGCAACATATCGTTGGAATCCAGTACAGTTTGCTCTGCCGTAGCCACACTTGCAGGCACCTCTCCGCAAATCGTCTGCGGGTTACCGGCAATCACGCCTGCATCTGTGGTGCAGGCCGGGCAGCAGAGGTATAAGGAAAAGTTTATTCCGCTCAGAAAAAATGCCTCCACATAGATAAGTTCTACGGTCAGGCTGGACATAGGTTCTGTGATAACTATGTCTTCCCAGGCACGCGCACCACAATTGGGGCAAGCCCCAATGGTTCCTGTTGGGGTAATCATGGCCTCAGATTGACAACCGCCCAATACGCCCGGATTTGTAATCGGATAAAACGCGCCATTTACGGCAAAGGCAATTTCTTCGACAAGAGCATTCGGCGTGTTGTTGATACTTCGCACATCCACACTTACTCCGGCAATGGGGGGATTAAAATTAAAGGTAAAACTACCGGCAGTAGGGAATCCTAAAAAGTATGGCCCGATCCCGCAGTTTAAGGGCGACGGGCCTGCCCCGCCATTGAATGTTACGGTCACATCCGTGCAACCGACAGTTTGCGTACCTGATGTGTGCAACACCCGATGCGGGCATTGCCCGGTCAGCATTTTAGAACAAAACAACAGTGCACACAAGCCGGCCAGTTTGCCAAGGGGCAGATGGATTTTCATAAAAAATGCTCTTGCGTTAACATTTACGATACAGTTTGCTCGGCATGGACGGGCTTATCGGAAAAAAACCCTCGTAAACATCCGAAGACAAACCGACTTCTACTTTTTTTTCAGGATAAATGTTAAAAACTGACCATCGTTGAGAATGGCCGCTATTCTCTACCTTTGGCCGCGCCCCAGACTTGTTTCTTTGTTTTCCAAAAAAAATCTACATCCCGGCTACCTGCGCCACTAATGCCGCCGCCTTATGAATGGTGAAAAACATGAATTCCCGGACCTGCCGCGTTTGGTGTCGGACATAAAGGCCGGAAAATGCGCCCTGATCCTGGGACCTGAAATTTTTCAGGTAAACGGTGCGCCTTTGCACACTTACATCCGCAACAAAGTACTGGAGGGTTTTCCCGACCAGATTGCCGCCTACTACGAGCGCGACGGCTTTTTCCTGCTGCGCAACCCCGACGACAAACCGGAGATTCAGGATGAAATCCGGTACCTGTACCAAAATACGGAAACCGACGAGGCGCTGCTGCGCAAAATTATCGAAATCCCGTTCTCGGTAGTGCTGTCGGTAAACCCCGATACGTACCTGCGCGATCTCAGTTTTCACTACGGCCTTCCGCACCGCTTTGCCTGGTTTGACGCCGGAAAAGAAACCGACGTGGACCTGCCGGAGGCCGACCCCGACCTGCTCCAGCAACGCGTGCCCCTGTACTACAACCTGCTGGGCTGTGTGGAAAAACAATCCACCCTGATTCTCGACTACGACGATCTGTTTCGCCTGTTTCAGGGACTGATCGCTGCCCCCAAACTACCAGGGCGCCTTCAGGTTCGATTGGCCGAAACAACGTCGTACCTGTTTCTCGGTTTCCAGTTCGAACCCTGGCACACGCAGTTGTTGCTCCGTCTGCTCGACGTCAAACGGGCCGCCCGGCGTTTTGCCGTACAGTCGGTTGTGCCGAAAGAAGCCGGCGGCGAGGCGTTTCTGGTCAATCAGTTTCGTATCAAATTCCTCGGGGCGGAAACCCAGTTGCTCGATCAAATTCATCAGGCTTTTGCCGACGAAGGCAACTTGCGCACCATCAGCAGCGCAGACACGCCCGCCAAGGAGGCCATCGTCCGGCTGCTCCAGAAAGGCAATACTGAACAGGCGATCGCCAAACTGATCGAGACAGCCAAAGGCAAACCTGTCGAACAGGCGGCTATCGGGCTGTCTGCTCGTTTTCAAAACTGGAAAAACGAAAAAAACGGGGGACGCCTGGATTCGAGAGACCTGTTCCGGGAAATGAACCTGATCAACGACGCCATCCTGACCTTCGCAAAAGAGTTGTAACATGAAAACAATCAACCGGTACCCGGGTGTAAAACCCTATGAACGCACCGACGAGGCGCTCTTTTTTGGCCGGGAAAACGATATTCGCGACCTCTGCGACCTGATCCGGGTAGAAAAACTCGTGGTGTTATTCGGCAAATCGGGCTACGGAAAAAGTTCGCTCATCAACGCCGGTGTGCTGCCGCGACTCGTGATATCGGGAGAAAGTATCATTCCGCCGTATCTGCCTGTTGTGGTGCGGTTTGGTGAATATATGCCCGGGAGCAGCCTTTCCCCGGTCGAAATGCTGCGCACCAAAATTTTGGAATGCCTGCCACGGGCACCACAAATGGATTTTGTCCGGTCACTCGGCCTGCCCGAATCCCTGTGGCTGACGCTCAAGGGGCACCAAAACAGCGATACCGGCAGCGACAGTACTGCTGAAGACGAGCATTCCGAAGTCCCCCAGAATGGACCTCAATTCCTGTTTGTTTTTGACCAGTTTGAAGAGTTTTTTTCTTATCCCCTGGATCAGCAACTGGATTTCCGGTCGCAATTAGCCGGGGTGCTGTACGACGAAATGCCGGAAGAGGCCCGCGAAGTCGCCCGTTCGCTGGAACGCGACCAGCGCCGCAGGCTTGTGTCCGCCCTGCCGGTGCACAACCTGTTCGCCATCCGCTCCGACCGGCTCAGCGAACTGGACCGCCTGCGTGACCACCTTCCCGCCATCCTGCACAAGCGTTACGAACTGAAAGCCCTGAGCCGCGAACAGGCCCGCGATGCTATCGTGCTTCCGGCCCGCCTGACTCAGCCGCCCACCACCGCCAACCTGCAGTTCGGCTCTCCACCGTTTGAATACGGCGACGATGCGCTCGAAAAAATTCTCAACGATCTTTCCGCATCATCGGCCCAGGGCCAAACCGGGGTGGAAGCCTTTCAACTCCAGATTCTTTGCGACACGATCGAGGGCATGGTGCTGGCCGGAAAAATTCCCGACCGCGATGGTAACGGCCTGCCGGATGTCGCCGCCGCCGACTTGCCCGATTTTTCGGAAGTGTACGGCGCCTACTACCAACGCCGCCTCGACATGCTGCCCGAAAACCTGCGCGCAGCGGCACGCCTGGTTATCGAAGACGGACTCGTGCGCCTCGATCCCGTGACCGGCGAAGGCCGCCGGCTGAGTATGGACTCGGAGGCCTTGCTGGACCGGTTTTCGGATATCGGCGCCACCAAACCGCTGCTGAAAGAACTGGAAAACACCTTTTTGCTTCGCCGCGAGCGAAACTCGCTCGGCGGGTATAATTACGAAATCAGCCACGATACCTTGCTGGCACCGGTACTTCGGGCCAAACGCCAACGCATGGAGGCCGAGGAGCGAAAGGCGGTAAACAAACGCCGGCGCCGGGCCGTGACGCTCCTGATTTGGGGCATTGGTTTGCTGCTGGCGGGGTTGGGCGTAGCCGTATGGGCGTTCGGTTTGTATCAGGATGCCCAACGTGAGCAGGAAAAAGCCGATCATGCCTTGCAAAAACTGGAAAAAACCGCCATTCAGGTGGTGGATGCCTTCACGCGAGAGGCCAATAACCTGATTTACAAATTAGAATACGACAAGGCGGTGGCTAAACTGAAAAAAGCAGCCGAACTGGAGCAACCCACCGAGGACTTCAAAAAATCCGTGCTCGAAGTAGCGTTTTTTTACAACGAATCCGGGAACACCTCCGAGGCTGTACGCCTGCTGGACACCTGCGGTTTGCTGAACGCCGAAAAGTGGGCAAACAAAAACGAGGAATCAATACGCCGCTTTATTCAGACAAACAACCACTACTGGAACGCGACACTCCGAATGCGGTATTTCCCGGTGCTTGTACCTGTGCCGGGCGGTGAGTTCCGCTTTAACGACAAGGTGTCGGCCACCGTTTCTACCTTCCAGATGGCGCAAACCGAGGTGACATTTTGGCAAATGAAACTGTTCGATATGGCTACCGGAAGGACACGCCAAATGCCGGTTTGGGGATTTGCCGCCGACAACCCGGCCGTGTACGTATCCTGGTTCGAAGCGGTGGAGTACGCCAACTGGCTGAGCAGGAAACAGGGGCTTCAACCGGCGTACTCGTTCGTGCGGGATTCCCTGTCGTCCGATACCCTCGTGCTGGCCGACCGAAACGCAAACGGCTACCGCCTGCCCACCGAAGCAGAGTGGGAGTTTGCTGCCAAAGATGGAGCATCCGGGGGCAAATACACCTACAGCGGCAGCAACAATCTCAACGAGGTCGCCTGGTGGGGCAACAACTCCGACCGGCAGCACGGGGTGAAGCGCACCAACACCGTGGCGGCCAAAAACGCCAACAACCTGGGTTTATACGATATGTCCGGCAACGTCTGGGAATGGTGTTGGGACTGGCACGACCCTTTGCCTGAGCGGGTGGGGCCGGATTACCAGGGGCCGGATTCCGGCCAGGAGCGGGTGCTGCGGGGCGGTTCCTGGTTCTTGCCGAAGGAGTTTTATTTTACGAACAATTACCGGTTCCGGTACAAGCCGGCCGGCGGAATCAATGTCATCGGGTTCCGGGTGGTGCGGAAATAGTCCGTGTGTTATTCGTCCGACGACTTGAAGTCGTCGGACAAATCAACACATTTTTTTCAGGCAGCAAAAAACAAATAGCAATTCTTCTACCTTTGGCCGCGACAAAATCAACCGTCAAACTGCTCGTTTTCCGATGAAAGAACAAATTCAGCAATTGATTTCCGAGGGCCGCACCGAAGACGCCCTCGCCCTTTTGGCCCAGCACACCGGCGATGCCCTGCTCCTGCAAGGCCGTTACAATGCCGGCAAAAAACAGTACAACATGGGTATGATCGAATTCGGCGAATGGAGCCGGATTCAGGCGCAGATCAACTACGCCGCGCTCGAAATGGCGGGCAGCATCAAAGTGGGCGCCACGTCCACCGGCACCGGTCACGGCGGCACACAAAAAGGTACCGGTGACGGCAATGTCCGTACAGGCACCGGCGATGGGGGCAGTAATTTAGATTCCCAAGCGCACAAAGTTTTCATCTCCTACAATCATCAGGATGCATTTGCAATGCGTTCCGTCAAGAGTTTCCTCGCAGATAATGGCATTAAGGTACATGTAGACATTAACGACATGAGTGCTGGGGAATCTATTCAGGGCTTTATTGATGAAGCCTTTCGCAACAATGACTTTGTAATTTCGATCATTTCACGCAATAGCCTCTTGTCGGGTTGGGTCAATAAAGAGTTGACTGTCGCCCAAGTGCTGAACAAATTCAACAACAACTGGATACCGATCAGCATTGACGATGCCGCATTCAACAAAGATTTTTTCTTTGAGGCCAACGATAGCATTGATCGCAAGATTAACGAGCAGCGCGATCAGATCAAAAAGGCTTTGGAATCCAATCTTGATATTGCACCGTTTACCGATGAACTCAAGCGCCTTCAGGATCTGAAATCTTCCATAGCCTCAACTATTGCCAACTTGAAAAATCTGCTTGTGATTGATGTGTCTGGAAAGTTTTTTGACATGGGTATGGCAAAGGTCGTGGACAAAATCAAAAACAAAAAATAGGTGCCATGCTGTGAAAGAGGTCATCAGTTCTAATTCGCTTTTCCATTTCACAAGGAACGCCAAGTTTCTCAAAAACATCCTCCGGGATGGTTTTAGGCCAAACTATTGTCTTGAAAACTTCGACGCCTTTAAGTTTATTTCTGGAGAAGACACTTTGGAAATGGCAGTACCTATGGTCTGCTTTTGCGATATTCCGCTTTCCAAAGTGAAATCGCATATGAATATGTACGGCCACTACGGTATCGGACTTTCCAAACTTTGGGGCATTCAGTCTGGCATTAGCCCTTTATTTTACATCAGCCAGGAATCGGCGACGACCAACAGCATTTACCTCACATTGGCCTATCTGAAAAATCATCCACGATTTGGACAAGATGAGGCACTTGACCGCCAATATGATCGTATGCTGAGGCTCATCCGATTTACCAAGCCGTATCAGGGAAAGTTTTTCCGAAAAGGCAGATACCTGAATAGCCCCGTTACCTTTTACAATGAACGAGAGTGGCGCTATATTCCTGATATTTCTGAACGAAGCAAGGCGAAACTCGTTCAGTTAGCCAAACCCTGGATTGATAAAGAAACCTATTTCAATCTTAGAAAAGCCGATGCAACTGGCAACCGGGAAATAGATGCTTGGAACGAAGAAGTTAAAACAATTTTCCCATTAAAATTTGATGTCAAAGCGATAAAATACATCATTCTCAAAAAAGACTATGAAATACCACCACTGCTACGAACCCTAAAAGACATCTACAAAGACGAAGAAATTGCCCTAATTGCCTCAAAAATCCTGACACAACAGCAAATTTTTGAAGACTTTTAGTCATTTTTGAAACGCCCCTTTTTTTTCGTTTTCTTACTACCTAAATGGGAACAACTTTGCCCATAAGCACTAAAATTCATGGTTATGGATACTGATCTGGTAAAAAAAATAAGAGATTTAATTTCTAACGATGAGGCACTTGAAGCACTTAAACTGTTAAACAGTGTGCATGATAGCGACGATTTTATTCATGTCCAAAGCAGGCTTGTTGTTCATGATAAATTATTCCATACAGGGCAAATTGATATGGAACAATGGCTGAAAAACAAGGCAGAAACCAATAACTCCATCCTGTATTTATTGAGACAACTATACCCGCAGTCAATTCAAAAAGTAGCGAATCTACCAAACGAGTTGCAGGGTAAGGCGACAAAGCAAAATGTAGTATTCATTTCATATTCTCACGGAGATGCAAACATTGCACGTCAAGTTGTATCTCATCTTGAAGACTCTGGATTGGAGGTACTAATTGACGAGGAAGATATGACCGCAGGTATATCCATCATGGAGTTCATCCAGCAAAGTATCAAAAAAAGCGACGTTGTAGTATCCATCTTGTCGTCCAAAAGCCTTAACTCAGGCTGGGTTGGACAGGAAAGTATTGCCTTGATGTACGCTGCTTGGCTGGCCGACAAAAAATTTATCCCGGTCAAACTGGACGACGTGGCATTTGACATTGATTTTCAAATTACTGCCCAGGAAAATATCATCCAGAAAATTCAGGACTTGGAAACCAAAATCAGAAAACTGCGCGAACTCGGCGGCGACTCCCGCGCGTTTGATGACGATCGCAACCGTCTTTTTGAATTGAAAAATAACCTGGGGCAAATTATCCAGCGCCTGAAAAGTGTGCTCATGGTGGACATCACCGGAGAAAATTTCCAGCCCAGCATGCGCAAAGTGCTCGAACGGATCAATCAAAAATAACCCAACCCGTTCGTACTTCGCACCTCATACCTCGTAATTCGCACTTCGCCTACCTGCCCAGCCGGTCCATCACGTACTCCTTGTGGCTGCGCCCGATGGGAATTGTACGTCCGGCCAATTCCACTTCGGCTGCCGAAAACGATTCGATTTTGTCCACGGCCACCAAAAACGAGCGGTGGATACGCAGGAAATTGTCCTTGGGCAGCAGTTCCTCCAGTTCGCCCAACTGGTAGTGGGTCTGATAGGATTTGCTTGTCGTGTGGATCGTAACGGAATCTTTCAGGCTTTCGATGAACAGGATTTCATCGAGGTAAATTTTCACCGAACGTTTGCTCACCGTGAAAAAGTAAAACGGGCGCGTAGCCCCGGGCGGTTTGGGCGGTGTTTGAGCCTGAGCCTCCGGCGGGCTTTGCCGCTGCGGCAACAGCAGTTTGTTTACCGCCTTTGTAAACCGGCTGAATTCGATGGGTTTAAGCAGGTAGTCCGTCACTTGCAGGTCGAAGCCGTCCACCGCAAATTCGTGGTACGCGGAGGTTACGATCACTTTGGGCTGGCGGCGCAGGGTTTTGAGAAACTCCAGACCATTCAGTTTCGGCAGGTTGATGTCCAGAAAAATCACATCAACCGGGTTCGAATGTACCACATCCAGCGCCTTGATCGCGTCCGGACAGACGTGCGTCAGCGTCAGGAACGGCGTCATCTCGATGTATTCGGCCAAAATTTCCGCAGCCAGCGGTTCATCCTCGACAATAATGCAGCGTAGCATAACGGGGAATTGGGAGTTCGTTTGTTGCCGGAGGGCTGCGGCATTGGCCCCCCGGCGGGGCATGCAGCAGCCCTCCGGCAACAAACGAACTTACGTGGTTAAAAACGTGAACAAATGTACATGCCGAACAGGCAAAAGAAATACCATTCATTTCAGAAAAGGCTGCCTGAAAACGAAAGTAGTGCCGTAAACAACCGTCCAACACCGACCAAACGCTCGAGAACTGGAATCACACCGGGCCTTCCGGAACAATCCATGTGTCTGAAAATGTGTTGGGAGGGGTCGCCGGAGTGCGCC
>JAEUUV010000024.1 GCA_016787285.1 Saprospiraceae bacterium
AACTGTACCATGGCGGGCATTTACACCCTGAATATGCGTAATGCAAACGGAATGGCCACCAAACGGGTAGTGCTCGTGGACTGACCGCTGTATCCTACTGAAACGAAAAAACCGGGCAGCTCTTCCGCGCCCGGTTTTTCATTGTATGAAGCAAAAATCTGTGATCAAATTACCGGAGCGCAATTTTCCAAAACCTGTCCACTCCGGTCCTACACAGGGTAGTTTCTTAATGAATGGCCTCGAAAGCAGCGAGGCCGTTGCCCAGTTCGGGAAGCACTTCTTCCCGTTTGAGGGTGTAAATTTTGGGGTCGCGCTCGGGTACCTGAAGACGCGGGCTGACGACGTCGAATTCCAGGGCGTCGTACTTGTACAGGCTCCATTTACCGTCGGTAAATTCCAGCGCCGTGAGGTGTTCGATCCAGTCGCCGCTGTTCATGTAAATGACCTTGTTGCCGTTTTCGGCGGTTACTTCGCGGATTTGCGGGCGGTGGATATGGCCGCACACCACATAGTCGTAGCCCTTTTCGGCTGCCAACTGGATGGCCGTATCTTCAAAATCGCTGATGTACCGGACGGCGCCTTTCACTGATTTTTTTACTTTGGACGCAAACGACACGGGGGCAAATCCGAACAGCCCGCGCGTGCGGTTGATGAGCCGGTTGATGCGGATGAGCAGGTCGTAGCCTTCGCCGCCAAGGCGGGCCAGCCAGCGGGCGCGCTGGATACTGGCGTCGAAAACGTCACCGTGAAACACCCAGTGCGTTTTGCCGTCCACTTGAAAAATGAGTTTGTTGCGCAGGTGCACCAGGCCGAAGGAGAGTTCGCCGAACTTGCGCAGCAGGTCGTCGTGGTTGCCGGTGAGGTAGTACACCTTGGTGCCGTCTACGGCCATTTTCATGATCCGGCGCACCACTTCGAGGTGCTCCTTGGGGAAATAACTTTTTTTGAAATGCCAGATGTCGAAGATGTCGCCATTCAGCACCAACGTTTTGGGGTTTATGCTTTTGAGGTAGTTGTGCAGTTCGCGGGCATGGCACCCATAGGTTCCCAGGTGAATGTCCGACAGTATGGCAATGTCCAGTGCTCGTTTCATGGGTACCGGTTAGTTATGTGGCGCAGATGGATGATCGAAAACCCGCGCCGGTGTGCCGACAGAGAAGAAACCTGAAGCGAAATGGGCGAGCGCCGGGGCGTTCAGATCAAGAGCGACCGAAGAGAAAGCGGCAGTGGTGGAGAGGCGCGGGCAAGTGTACATTGTTTGTGTGTATCCGAAGACGCCACAAAGGTACCCTGCACGCAAGGGGAGCATGGTTAAGCCAATATGAAGTTAGTATTATGTTTCAGGAAAGCCGACGGAGGCCTTGCCGAACGACGCATTGCAGGCGCTTGAACAGGCTTTTCCAGCCGTCGAACGACGATAGCGCCGGTTCGGCGAGCGGGCCGCTGAACAGCGCTCCCCGGCGCAGGTATTTTTTGGAGAACGTGCTGCTGCTGATGCCCCATTTCATTAAAAAACGATCGCGCCCCGTGTTCATGCGTTTGCGTTTGGTGGACTTGGAACCAAAATGGTACACCCGGCTTTGACCCAGCCCCTTGAAATACCGCACACCTGCCTGCCAGAGTTTCATGGACAGGTCGGGGTCGGAGTACATACCGGGCGAAAACTCGATACTCAGTCCGCCCACCAGGTCCCACAAATCGCGGTGCAGCACGATGGGCGGCCAGGTGCTGCCCGCCCAGTCGGCTTTTTCCAGACTGCGAAATTCGCGGAGGAGTTTTTCCTGTTCGAACGTGTCCGGACTGTCGCCGTAGTCCTGCACGAGCACGCAGGGATTTCCCGTGTCGCGGGGTTCGATGGCCGTGCCCGAGAGGATGAACGACCGGTGCCCGATGCGGTCAATTTCCGCGCACAGGTGCTTGTCCCACCCCGGCAAAACGACCATGTCGTCGTTCAGGTAGCAGAGGTATTCGGCCTTGGCCAAGGAGCGGGCGAAGTTGAGGCTGTAGCAGATGCCGATGTTATCCCGGCTCCAGGTGTAGTCCAGATCGGTCTGCGCATCGAGCCAGGCCAGGGTGCCGTCGTTGCCTTCGTTGACATGCACGATAATCTGGTGCGGAAACGCAGAGTGCCGCCTAATGCTCTCGACGCAGAGTTGCAGGTACTCCAGATTGTTCCACGACGGGATCAGGATCGAAAAACGGTAGTCGTTGTCCGGCGATCTGGAAACCCGGGTCAATTGATTCAGCATGGTCGGGTGTGGTGTCTGCCGGGTTGAGTAGCAAGGCCGACGTGGCAAATGTACGCCACAGGTCCGGGTGGAAAACGGCAAGTTTTTAAAATAGAGCGCGACCCGGCGCGGCAGCCGCCTATCTTTGCCCGCCTCCCCCTCAGCCAGCGAATCTGCAAGAAATAACGTTTAGCCGGATATGTTCCCGACACCCGTTGCCGACACCTTGCGCGCTTGGGTGCGTCGCCCTGACGCACCGGCCGATGCCATGCTTTTTTCGGCCCTTTTGCTGGTGGTCAGCCTCGCCGTTTCGCCCTTCCTGTTGTCGGTAGCCATGTGGTTTCTGGTGTTCACGGCTTTTTGGCAGGCCGCGCGGAGTGTGCCGGCAGGGCCGGGAAATATCTGGTGGCGCATGCTGACGTACTCGTTTGGAAACTTGTTTCGGAAGCCGGAACAGGCTGTTTTTCTGATCCTGCTGGCGGTTCCGGCTCTGAGCGGCTTGTGGTCCGACGATAACGGCTACTGGCTGGAGCGGGTGCGGGTGCGCCTGCCGTTTCTGGTGCTGCCCTGGGCATTTGCCAATCTGCCCGCAGCGGACGAGCGCCGGCACCGGCTTTTATTGTACGGGTTGGTATGGACGCTGGTTATTTTGTGCATCGGGGTGGCCGTCAACTTTTTTCTGCACCGCCCCGAAATCATGCAGGCCATGTACCAGGGGCGCCCGATGCCGGTGCCGCGCAACCACATCCGGTTCAGCCTGATGCTGGCCACTGCCGTGGTGGCAGGTGCGTGGCTTTGGCAACGGCGCTTAGTATGGCGCTATGCGTGGGAACGCCATGCCCTGGGACTTGCCGTACTTTTCCTCTTCGGTTTCGCGCATTTTCTCGCCGTGCGAAGCGGATTGGTGGCCCTGTACGCTGCCATCGTTTTCCTCGGTCTGCGCTGGGCTTGGCAACGTCGGCGCTGGGGCACCGTACTGGCCGCAGCGCTGGTAGCAGGTGGAGTTTTTTGGGGCGCCGTGCAGACCTTGCCCAGCCTGAAACAGAAATGGGAGTACACCGTGTACGACTGGCAGCAGTACCGCCAGGGCAAAGGCGCGACCTATTCCGACTCGGAGCGCTGGATTTCCATGCAAGCCGGTTGGCTGATCTGGCAAAAGAACCCCTGGCTCGGCGTGGGCGCGGGCGACCTGCCTGCAGAAACCGAAAAAGTGTTGGCCGAACAATTCCCCCACTACCACGCCACCCCAAAGCTGCCGCACAACCAGTTCCTGTACCTGCTCGCCGGCACGGGACTGCTGGGGCTGGTGCTCAGCCTGTTCGCGTTTCTGTACCCCGTGTTTACTTTCCGCGGCGAGCGGGCGCTTTTTGTTGCGTTTCAGGTGATGGTGTTCGTTTCCTTTCTGGTGGAATACACCATCGAGACGGCTATGGGCGTCGCCTGGTACCTGTTTTTTACGTTGTGGCTCATGCGTGCCGGACGCTGATTACAACCCGTGTTTGTCAATCAAATACACCAGGGCCGCCATGCTCGCCGCGCCGAGTTCCAGTTCGCGTTTATTGACGGCGTCGAACACGTCGGCTGCCGTGTGGTGGTAGTCGAAGTAACGCTGGGAGTCCGGTGCGTAGCCGCTCAGCAGGCCTTTTTGATCCTTGAGTGGGCTGATATCGGCGCCACCGCCGCCACGGTACAGTTTTAGTCCATAGGGTTCGAGCAGGTTCTGATGCACCGCCACTCGTTCAAAAAAACGATCCATGACAGAATCGTCTGCATCGAAGCCGAAGCCGCGGGGCGTGAACCCTCCGGCATCGCTTTCGATGGCGCAGAGGTGAAATTCGCCTTTGCGAGCCGCTTCGGCAGCATATTCCCGACCGCCGCGCAGGCCGTTTTCTTCGTTCATAAACAACACGCAGCGAATGGTGTGCCGGGGTTGGTAGCCGATTTTGCGGAAATAATTGAGCACATCCATGCTTTGGGTGCAGCCCGCGCCGTCGTCGTGGGCGCCGTGGCCTACGTCCCAGCTGTCGAGGTGGCCGCCAACAAGGATCACGCTGTCCGGGAATTCCGATCCGCGAATTTCGCCGATCACGTTGTACGACGGTACATCGGGCAGGGTGCGGCAGTGGAGCGTCATAGACACCTTGGGCGTTGTGGTTTCGGCGCGCAGCAGGGCGCTGAGTTTTTCGGCGGAGTTGGTGCTGATCGCCACGGCCGGGATCAGGGTAAACGCCGAGTCATAGCGGAGGGAACCGGTGTGCGGAAAATCGTCGAGCCGGAAACCCATGGAGCGCACTAACACCCCTACGGCGCCGTACTTGGCAGCGCGGGATGCGCCGTGTACGCGCTGATCCACACAGCCGCCATATGCCTCGAAGGTGCGGATTTTGGTGGGGTCCATCGGGCGGTTGTAAAACACGATTTTGCCCCGGATACGCGCCTCGCCGAGCGAGTCCAGCGCTTCCCAGGAGCGCACTTCAAGTACTTCTCCGTTCACGGCTTTGCCGTCGGTGCCCACTGAGCCGCCGAGGGCAAGGGCGTCGAGTCGGAGGCCGCCGCGTTTTTTGTTACCCAGCACCTGCACTTGTTCTGCTTCGCCGCGTTCCCACCGGGGAACCATGACCGGTTGGAGCCACACGGAGTCAAGCCCGATCGTGTCGAGCACGGCTTTGGACCAGCGCACGGCTTTTTCGGCGCCGGTACTGCCGCTCAGGCGGTGGCCTACGTCGTAGCAGAGGTCGTGTAGCCAGGGGTAGCAGCGCCCGTCGGTAAGCGCCTGATCGTAAATTTTCCGGACAAAAGCCGCGTCCGTGGCGTGGTCGGGGGCCTGAGCGGGCAGTACCGCAAAATGTGTAACGAATACAATAAGCGAAACGGCTCTGAAAAACATGTGGGTCAAATTCGTACGATTAATTTCCATGCATCAAAAAGAATAAGATTATGTGTTGGCAAAAAGGCAATAATCAACAATCATTTGGAATTTAGTTTGGCAGATTTTATATCTGGAAAGAATCGGGCGTGCGCATTATTCCGTTTTTGGCATCTACACACTCCAGTCGGTTTTTTCGTCAATTTTTTTTTCAAAACAACGAAAAAAAATTCGCCCCGTTCTTGTACAAGTTACACAAAGGGTTTTACCTTTGTTGCACCAAAAACAGAAGAAGCAGAAACAATTTGGTTTTATTTGGTTAGGGCTGAGGTAGTGCTGTGGTGGCACTGCCTCTTTTTTTTGCGTGACAAACGTAGCGACAAAACCTGAATTCGCATCCATCCCTGCCCGCTCCGTCGAAAGCAGTACTATTTCCGCTCCGCTCCTCCCCTCCCTGCTTACCTTTGCACACCCAACCAGCAACTTCCGTTTTTTATGAAAAAAACTGCCCTGTCCGGCTTGCTTTTGCTCGCCTTGCCGCTCCTGCTCGGCGCCCAAAAAACGCTCACCATGGCCGACGCCATCCTGAAAGGCCGCACGGCTCTGGCGCCCGCCGGCCTGCGCCAACTCCAGTGGATACCCGGCACGAACCAGTTCATGCACGTCGCCAACAACAAGGTGGTGCGCGTGAACGCCGCCGACCTCGCTACCGACACCCTCGACCTGCTCGCCGGTATCAATACGGGTCTGGAAAAACTGAGCGCCGAAACACTCAAGGGCATGCCTGCACTTTCGTGGACGGACGACAAAAACATCTGGTTCCAGGCCAAAAACGACTTTTTTACCTACAACCTCGACGGTTCGCTTAGCCGCAAAAACTGGTTTCCCGAAGGGGCCGCACACCTCGACATCCACGAAAAAACCCACAAGACGGCCTACACCCGCGACAAGGGCCTCTGGATCGCCATCGGCGGCAAGGAACTGGGCGTGGCCCAAAGCGAGCAGGACGGTATCGTGTACGGCGAAAGCGTACACCGGCAGGAATTCGGCATCAACAAAGGCACCTTCTGGAGTCCCTCGGGCCGCTATCTGGCGTTCTACCGCATGGACGAAACCATGGTGACGCAGTACCCGATTTACATCCTCGACTCCATGCCCGCCCAGGCGCGCAACGTGCGCTACCCCTACGCCGGCGCCGTCAGCCACCACGTCACGCTCGGCGTGTACGACACCCAGACCGGCCAGAAATGGTATATCAAAACCGGCGAACCCGCCGAACAATACCTGACCAATATCGCCTGGACACCCGACGATAAATACGTGCTCATCGCGGTGGTCAACCGCGAACAGAACCATGCGTGGCTCAACCAATATGACGCAGCCTCGGGCGCTTTTGTAAAAACCCTGTTCGAGGAGAAAAACGACAAATGGGTAGAGCCTGAAAATCCGCCCGTATTCGTGCCCGGCTCCAACACCGACTTTGTATGGCAAAGCGAGCGCAACGGCTACAACCACCTGTACCTGTACAACCTGAACGGCAAAATGCTCCGGCAGATCAGCAGCGGCAACGCGCCCGTGACGCGGTTCATAGGCTTTTCCAAAGACGGCAAACGCTGCTACTTCCAGATGGCCGACGAAAGCGGTATGAACCGCCACTGCCTCAGCGCCGAAGTGTACCCCAACGTGGGCCAAACCTGGATCAACGGCACGGAACCCGGTACCCACAGCGTGCTCGTCAGCACCACCGGCGAGTGGGCACTTGATGTGTTTTCCAATGCCGAAACGCCGCGCAACGTGTTTGTGTATCCGCTGAAAAAAACAACCGAACGCAAGGTGGTTTTCAGCGCCCAAAACCCGGTGGCCGACTACGCGATGGGCCAAACCAAATTCCTCACGATTCCCTCGCCCGGTGGTCCGGCACTCAATGCCCGCATGATTTTGCCGGTCAACTTCGACCCTGCGCGCAAATACCCTGCACTGGTGTACCTGTACAACGGTCCGCACGTGCAACTCGTCACCAACACCTGGCTCGGCGCCGCTGAACTCTGGATGCACCGCATGGCGCAACAGGGCTACGTGGTGTTCACGGTGGACGGCCGTGGCTCGGCCAACCGCGGACTGGAGTTTGAAAACGCCATTCACCGTCGCCTCGGCGACGCCGAAGTGGAAGACCAACTCGCCGGCGTGCGTTACCTGAAAAGCCAGTCGTTTGTGGACAGCACACGTATGGGCGTGTTCGGCTGGAGCTACGGCGGGTTTATGGCCACCTCCCTGATGAGCCGCCCCGAAGCAGCCGGCACCTTTGCCTGCGCGGTGGCAGGCGGACCGGTCATTGACTGGCGCATGTACGAAATTATGTACACCGAGCGGTACATGGACACGCCGAAGGAAAACCCCGAGGGTTATGAAAAAAACAGCCTTTTCAACCACATTGACAACCTGAAAGGCCGCCTGCTGATGATCCACGGCTCGTCGGACGACGTGGTGCTATGGCAACATTCGCTGCGCTACATCCGCGAGTGTGTGAAAAAAGGCAAGCAGATTGACTACTTCGTTTACCCCGAACACGAGCATAACGTGATGGGCCGCGACCGCGTCCATTTGTTTGAAAAAATTGACCGCTTCTTCGAGGACAACCTGCTGAATATGCCGATCAAGCGCCCGTAGGCTAAAAGTATGCGTTACCACGCCCGTTTTCCCGTCGGCGACCTTGCCGCCTGCAAACGCCAACTGCTCGCCTGGGCAGCCGGCCACCCGGTGGCGGTGTATTTAGACAGCAACGAATTTCCCGCCCAAACGCACAGCACCTGGGAATGCCTCGTGGCCGTAGGCGCAGCCGATGTATTTGAGGCAAACAGCGGGGAGGCTTTTTCCGGCCTGAAAAAATTTTGTAAAGAAAAGCAGGACTGGCTCTTCGGTTTTTTCGGGTACGACCTGAAAAACGAAGTAGAAAAACTTCAATCCGGCCACCCGGACGGCATCGGCCTGCCCGACCTGTTCTTTTTTCAGCCGGAAATCGTCATAGGCATTCGAAGTGCGAAGTACGAGGGTGGTGCGGATGAGACTGTGAGGCTGATGGTCGAGGTGCATACGCCGGCGGGCGATCCCGAAGGCATATGGAAGTCCATCCAAAACACCCAACCCACTCCACCCCAACCCGTAAACCCTGTTTCGTACTTCGAAAATCGTA
>JAEUUV010000066.1 GCA_016787285.1 Saprospiraceae bacterium
GCCATGAACGAGACGTTTTTTATGAGCAACATCAGTCCGCAGGAACGGGCATTCAACGGCGGTGTCTGGCGCGAACTGGAGGAAACTGTGCGCGACTGGGCGCGAAAATTTGAACATCTGTACGTCGTCACCGGCCCGGTACTCACCCGGCTCGGCAACGGACAAATCGGCTTCAGCAAAGTGACCGTTCCGGCTTCCTACTACAAGGTGCTGCTGGCCCCGGAACAACATCGTGCCATTGCGTTCGTGCTCCCGAATGCCGTCAGCGACAAACCCCTGATGGAGTACGCCTGCACCATTGACCAGGTGGAAGAACTCACCCGAATTGATTTTTTCCCGAAACTCCTCCAGGGCCTGGATGAGGAACTGGAAGGCTCGCTCGACAAATCCGCCTGGCCGATCAACAGCAGACGCTACGAAAAACGCCTGCGGGAATGGAATCAACGGTAGCGACGACAGGGCCTTTCCTGGAGGCGAGTTTTGGTCGGGCGACTTTTTTGTGAAACCTTTGCCCCGAACATAAAAAATAGTTGAGGTATGACTGCAATTCAAAAACTGGGACTCGGCGTGGTATTGACTTTTTTGGCGTTTAGCTGCGAGGATTTTGTTCCGGTGCCCAAACCCCGCGCGTATCCCCGGGTAATTTTTCCGGAAAAAAAATACCAGCCGTTTGACGAATCCTACTGCCGGTTTTCCTTTGAAATGCCCCAATACGCACGCATTGAGCAGGACACGACCTATTTTGACAAACGTCCCGACAGCGACTGCTGGTTCAATATGAATGTGCCGGCGCTGAACGCTCAAATCCATTGCAGTTATTACCCGGTAACTGGTCGCCAACGCTTCGACGAGTTGGTGCAGGACGCCTTCACCATGGCCCAAAAACACAACATCAAAGCCAATTACATCGAAGAAATACCGGTGCACCGGACCGCCGATCGCGTACACGGGATCATTTTCAACATCGAAGGCGCCACCGCATCATCGTACCAGTTTTTTGTCACGGATTCTACCAAAAACTTCCTGCGAGGCGCCCTGTATTTTCACACGCAGTCGCGCCCCGACTCCATCGCTCCGGTACTGAATTTCATGCGTCAGGACATAGACAAAATGGTGGCTACCCTGAAATGGAGTGATGAGTGATGAGCGATGAGCGATGAGTACGGTCAGCCGTTCAAAGTTGGAGATTTTGTGAAATTTCCCTGAAATAGAGTGATGAGCGATGAGTACTCTACGAAACTCATCACTCATCGCTCATCACTCTTTCAGCAGCCTGAACATATTTTTCTTGTAGGCCTCCACACCGGGTTGGTCGAAGGGGTTGACACCGAGGAGGTAACCGCTGACCGCGCATGCTTTTTCAAAAAAGTAAAACAACTGCCCGAGGTAGTAGGGCGTAGCCTCCGGAATGGCGATGCGCAGGTTGGGCACGCCGCCGTCGGTATGCGCTTCGAGGGTACCCTGAGCGGCTTTTTTATTCACGTAGTCCAGCGTTTTTCCGGCTAAATAGTTTAGCCCGTCGAGGTCGTCGGCTGTGGTTTCGAGGGTGATATCTGCTTCCGGGCGTTCGATGTCCAGCAGAGTCTCGAACAGGTGCCGGCGCCCGTCCTGGATGTACTGGCCGAGCGAGTGCAGGTCGGTAGTGAAGTCGGCGCCGGCGGTGAAAATACCCTTGCCGTCCTTGCCTTCGCTTTCGCCGTACAGTTGTTTCCACCATTCGGCCAGGAAGTGCAGGCGCGGCTCGTAATTGATCAGCATTTCGATGGCCTTGCCCTTGCGGTGCAGGATGTTGCGGGCGGCGGCGTATTGCAGCACATCGTTTTCGGCAAACGGCGCTGTGCGGTAGCGGGTGCGGGCATCGGCGGCGCCTTGCAGGAGTGCATCCACGTCAATGCCGGCCACGGCAATGGGCAGCAGCCCCACCGCAGTGAGCACCGAAAAGCGGCCGCCCACGTCGTCGGGCACCACGAATGTCTCATAGCCTTCGCGGTCGGCCAGTGTTTTCAGGGCGCCGCGGGCTTTGTCGGTCGTGGCGTAAATGCGCGAACGGGCGCCCTCCTTGCTGTATTTTTCTTCCAGTTTTTTCTTGAAAACCCGGAAAGCGATAGCCGGCTCGGTGGTCGTGCCGGACTTGGAAATGACGTTTACGGAAAAATCCCGGTCGCCGAGCGCTTCCAGCAGTTGGGCCAGATAAGGCCCGCTGAGGTTGGTGCCGGCAAAACAAATCTGCACGGGGCCTTTTTTGCGGCTTGGCGCAGGCGAAATCGGCGGCGTGGGGCAGCAAAATTCCAGTGCTGCCTTGGCGCCGAGATACGAGCCGCCGATACCGATCACCACCAGAATTTCGCTCTGGCGCTGGATGCGTTTGGCCGCTGCTTTCACACGCCGGAACTCCGCGCGGTCGTACTTCACCGGCAGGTCGAGCCAGCCGAGAAAATCCGAACCAGGGCCTTGGCGCCCGTCCAGTACTTTGGCGGCGGCCAAAACTTGCGGCTCAATGGCAGAAAACTCCTCGGGGCGGATAAACGCCCGGGTGTGGGTGAGGTCGAGTTGAATGTTGGTCATAAATGAATCCGTGCTTACCACTGACGTTTTCAGCAAAGCACCGGCAAATATCTCAAAATCCGATTCTTGTATCAGGATTGGCGAGAAGAGATTTTCTCGAATTACACGAGTGAAAAAATGAAAACCGCTACTTTTGGAAGGTTCTAAATGCCTACCATGAAAAACACTAGAATTATTGGGTTGATGCTGGGGTTCGGCATCCTCATTACCGAT
>JAEUUV010000068.1 GCA_016787285.1 Saprospiraceae bacterium
CCCACGCGGTGCACATAGTCCTCGGCGTCTTGCGGCACATCGTAGTTCACCACCAGGTCAATGCCGTCAATGTCAATGCCGCGGCTGAGCACGTCGGTGGCTACGAGCAGGTTGATTTGCCGGTTGCGGAATGCGAGCATGACTTTTTCGCGCTCGGTTTGTTCCAGATCGCTGCTGATCTGGCCGACTACGAGGTTTTTCGGTCGCAGTTTTTGGTAAAGTTTGGCTACCGCCTGCTTGGTGCTGCTGAACACGATGATGCGCTGGCCGTCGCGGTCTTTCAGAATTTCCTGCAGGAGCGGCAGTTTTTGTTCGTCAAAAACCACGTAAGCGCCCTGGCGCACGCCCTCTGCCGGTTTGGACAGGGCAATGTTCACCGTCACCGGGTCGCGCATGAGCGAGCGGGCGAGTTTCATCACACCCTGGGGCATGGTGGCGGAGAAAAGCAGGTTCTGGCGGTTGGGGTTCAGGGTATTGATGATTTTGTTCAGGTCGGGCATAAAACCCATGTCCAGCATTCGGTCGGCCTCGTCGAGCACAAGAAAGCGCAATTGGGAAAAATTCACATAGCCCATGTTGAGGTGGGCAATGAGCCGTCCCGGTGTGGCAATGATAATTTCGGCGCCCTTGGTGAGGGCCTGGCGTTCCTGACTGAACTCGCTGCCACCGCTGCCGCCGTACACGGCAATGCAGGAAATGCCGGTGAAATACGCGTAGACCTCCACGGCCTGGTCAATTTGCATGGCCAGTTCGCGGGTAGGCACCACCACCAGCGCTTTGGTCATGTGGTCGTTCGGCATGTCGAGGATCATGTCGAGAATGGGGAGGATGAATGCCGCCGTTTTGCCGGTACCTGTTTGAGCGATACCGATCAGGTCTTTGCCCTGAAGGATGAGGGGAATGGCTTGCTCCTGGATCGGGGTGGCTTTTTTGAAATTCAGGCTCTCGATGCCGTCGAGGAGGTCGGGGTGAAAATTGAATTCGGTAAATTCCAAAGGTGTGTTTTTAAAAAAAATTTCGTCAAAGGTACAAACGCCGGCTCAAAGCAGCCCTCCAAGTTTTCACACCTCCCATTTCCGGGTTTTGAAAAACCGCACCACGAGGTACAGCAGCAGTCCTGCCGGCCCGGCCAGCAACGTCAGTACCAGACCCGGCGCCACCGCAACGTGCGGGATTTTTTGTTGCCGTGCGTCGTGCACCTGCCAGATGCCTACCAGCAGGCAAAACGACAGGTAATTGAACCAACCGGTCAGCACCATGGCCGGACTGCGAAACAAATCGCGCAAACCTTCCAGCGACAACAG
This sequence comes from Saprospiraceae bacterium, assembly GCA_016787285.1. Lineage (GTDB taxonomy): Bacteria > Bacteroidota > Bacteroidia > Chitinophagales > Saprospiraceae > M3007. Next base: position 1,305 of record JAEUUV010000068.1, read on the forward strand.
GCTGCCGCTCTGCTCGCCGTCGCTCAGGTACGACCACGTAAACCAGGCCGCCGCCAGCGACAACAGCAGCGCCGACCCGAACGCGATCGGCTCGGTGTATTGCCACCGCGGCGCAAAAATCAGCAGGAGCCAGGGGATAAAAATGAGCACGGAGGCATACGTGTAAAATTGGTCGGCAGTCATAACAAAGGCAATCTGAAAATTATGGTGAAACTTAAAAAACTCCCCCCTTCGCCAAGGTTTCGGCGGGCAAGCAAAACTCGAAACTCAAAACTCGAAACTCAAAACTGCTACACCCCCTTCCGGCTTCCCCAAATCTGCACATGCAGCCGGTCGGTGTACCGGAATCCGTGCGCCTTGCATACTTCCACGAGCCGGCGTCGGCGGCGGGCCAGCGTTTGCCGGGTACTCCCTTCGGGCATAAGCCAGATTTTTTCCGGCGGGATGGCGTAGCGGTCAGCCAGTTCCAGTACCTCATCGAGGTCGTTATTTTCGGCCACTACAAATTTGAAATGCGCCTTCGGGTTTTGGGCAAAATACCGGTAAGCAGCCGGTTTTTCGCGCAGTTTGCGCGGGTTATTGCTGTTTTCCAACTTGGGCGACACGTTGTACTGGTCTATCGCGGCTTCAAACTCCGGCGAAGGGATCAGGGTGCCGTTGGTTTCCACCTCAAACCGGTAGCGCGGATCGGTTTGGCGGAGGCGTTGCATGAGCGCGACGAGAGCGGGCTGTTGCAGCATGGGTTCGCCGCCGGTGAGGATGACGTTCCGGCAGGGAAAATCCGATACCAATGCCGCCGATTCCTCGATGCTGCACGGCGCGATCCACTGTTTTTTGTCAAATTTTTGGTAGCCCGGTTGCACGTCGTTCCGGTGCGGGAAGCGCGTGCCGATCCAGTTCCAGGTGTAGTCGGTATCGCACCAGACGCAGTGCAGGTTGCACAGGCTGGTGCGCACGAACACGGAGGGCACGCCCATGCTTTTGCCTTCGCCCTGAATGGAGTAAAAAACCTCCGGGCGGCCGTTCAGACGAGCGAGTTTGAGAACTGTTTGCGACAAGAAAAATCTTTTACCTGATGGTCAATGAAAATCGAATCAATCGAACAGCGCTGCCTGGCTGAACAATTCGTCCTCGGCGACAGATTTTGCTCCGGGAGCCTCTTGCACAGGCGTATCGGGCAGCAGGCGTTTCACCACGCGCAACTGGTGCGTGTAGCGGTTTTGGTCGGCATTAAAAATCCCGAAATGATCCAGTTTGTCCACGCGCACTTTGCCGGAGGCGTGGATCACATGGCAGTCGGGCAGGATGATGCCCACATGCCCGATGCCGCCTTTCCCGTTGTCGAAAAACGCAAGATCGCCCATTTGGCATTGTTCCATGAAATCCACCGGGCGGCCCTGGGTCACCTGCTGTGTAGCGTCGCGCAGGAGCCGGATGCCGGCAATTTTGAATACGATTTGCGTAAAACCCGAGGCGTCAATTCCGAACGGCGAGCGCCCGCCCCAGAGGTAGGGTGCATGCAGGTAACGCCGGGCGATTTTGGCAATCCACTCGCCTGTGCGGGGCGCCTGATCGGGGGTGACCACCGGTCCGGAAAACTGGAACGACAGGTCGCCGAGTTGGCAGCGCAGGCCGTCGTAGCGCGGCAGAGTGGCGCCGAGGGTGAGCGGAATGAAATGGTCTGCAGCCATCAGGCCTTCCACGAGCGACAGGTTGATGGACGAATGCTCGCGGTAGTCGTCGTATTCGGAAGGCGTGAGCGGGCGCAGTTGTTTGGCATCTACCCAGCCGATGAACCCGTCCCAGGCGCATACGACGTGCCGCCAGCCGTCTTTCGACTCGCTGATCTCGACGGTTTCGCCAAAAAGCAACTGGGATACCATCTCGCTTTTGTCGGATGGATGGGCGCGCATGGGCGCAAGGCTGACTTGACAGGCGGCGTACATGTTGGGTTGGTAAGGCTGCGTGTGGCATTCCCCCAAGCGGAAAAATTTCCGCTTGGGGGAATGCCACACGCAGCCACTGGATTTATCCCGGAAGGCCGCTTGCGAGCGGCTTACAGGGTGCGTTGGGGAGCAAAGGACGGAAAAATATTAATTTTGATGGAGGGGGATGTAAAATCTTCCGGCACGGCTGTTGTTTTTGACTTTTTTCGGGGAATCCGACGCTCTTTTGCACGGTGAAATTTCTGTCCGGATCATGGGAGTGTTCAGAAAACTGTGTCATCGCCACTTTCTTTAACCCTGGAACGCCGCGCGTGGGTCTTTTGACCCCGCGCCAACCGCTAGATTATCGGGCACTTTTGTGCGGGGTCAAAAGACCCACGCACGGCGAGAATCCGACGCTTTTTTGCACCGTAAATGTCCCGACGGGACTACCACACACCACACATGAACAAAATAATTCTTCTTGTCCTTCTCGGCATTGGTTCCGCTGCTGCACTTCCCGCCCAGACTGCTCCCGTCCCCGCTGCGCACACCACGCTGCATTTCGACAAAAAAGGCGTGCTGCGGGGCCGCGGTACCGGCGACCAAAAGATTGTGCTGGAGCGCAAAGCCGCGCGCTATACCCTTGCCGGCGTCATGCCCCGGGCGAGCGGCACCAAGGACGGCCTGCGCCTCGTCTTTTCCGACAAAAACCTGCGCGGCGGCAGAATCACCTACGGCCTCATTCCCTACGGCCAACACACCTTCCCCACGGCAGTGCTCCGGTTTACCGCAGAAATTGACGAAAAAGGCGTCGCCCTGCTGCCCATCCACGACGACCTCAAGGAAGGCTACGACCACACCGGCTGGCGGCAGGCGGGTTTCGGCGTAATCGGCTACCGGCTCACGAGCGCCAAAGGCACAATCGTGTACGAAGGCAAATTAGCCTTTGCGGCCACTTCTGCGGGCATCGAACCCCGCCCTACGGTGCTGCGCGGGCCGTTTGTGTCCAGTCAAACCCACCACAGCGCCGTCATCTGGTACGAAACTTCGGAGCCGGTGCGCACCTGCATCAAAACCGATGCCGCACCCGACACCTTTTTCAGCCGCTCGCCGCTCACCCGCCACGAAGTGACCCTTGCCGGCCTGACACCCGATACCGAGTACCGCTACACCGTGTGCTGCGACGGCGCTGCGCTGCCGTTCCGGTTCCGCACCGCGCCCACACCGGGTAGCAGGCAGCCCTTTTCGTTCGCCTACGCCAGCGACTCGCGCAGCGGATACGGCGGCGGCGAACGCAATGTGTACGGTACCAATGCCCAGATCATGCAGCGCATCGGCGCGCTGGCCGTCCGGGAGAATGCCGCTTTCGTGCAGTTCACCGGCGACCTCGCCGACGGCTACCTGAGCCGGCCCGACGAACTGCGCCTGCAACTGACCAACTGGATTCACGCCGTGGAGCCGTACTGGCACTACCTGCCGTTCAACGTCGGCATGGGCAACCACGAGTCGTTGGGCTGGGCAAACGTCGCCACCGGCAGCATCGTGGCCGACGGCTTTCCGTACGACACCCACTCGGCGGAAGCGCTGTTTGCCGAGGTGTTTGTGAACCCGCAAAACGGCCCGCACAGCGAAGACGGCTCCCGCTACGACCCCGACCCGTACCGCCGCGGCGATTTCCCGACGTACGCCGAAAATGTGTTCGTGTACACCTACGGCAACACGGCGATGGTGGTGCTCAACTCCGACTACTGGTACGCGCCCACGCTGAAAAACACACGGCCCATCGGCGGAAACCTGCACGGCTACATCATGGACGAGCAACTGCGCTGGCTGAAAAACACGCTGGCCGAACTGGAAACCGACAGCACGGTAGACCACGTTTTCGTCACGGTACACACCCCGCCTTTCCCCAACGGCGGCCATCGCGGCGACTGCATGTGGTACAACGGCGACAACAGCCACCGCCCCTGGATCGCCGGACAACCCGTGGAAAAAGGCATCATCGAACGCCGCGACGAACTGCTCGACCTCTGCGCCAACCGCTCCGCCAAAGTCGTCGGGTTCCTCTGTGGCGATGAGCACAATTACAACCGCATGCTCGTGGACAACAGTACCCCGCGCTACCCCGACAACTGGGACAAGCCCCGGCTCACCCTGCAACGCCCCCTGTGGCAATTCATCAACGGGGCCGCCGGAGCGCCGTTTTACGCCCAGCAAAAACTGCCCTGGTCGGCGGCGGTGCAGGGCTTTACGGTGCAAAATGCCCTGTGCTTTTTTGACATTTCCGGCAAAAGTATCCGCCTGCGGGTGATGAACCCGGACACCCTGGAGGAGATAGACCGGGTGGAGGTGCGGTAAAAGCCGGCTGGTTGATTGGCGCCGGTCACACCCAACGTTTGCACGCCGTCGCGCTGTCTTTGCAAAAAAAAACACACGCTATGCAAACCACACGTCGCTTTTCCGCCCTGATTTTTCTATTCCTCGCCGCATTTTGGTCCTGTAAAAAAGATTGCCCTGAAAACGTAATCGGCCCGGCACTGGATGTATTCAACGCCATTCCGACAAACCAGTACCACCCGACGGATATCCTCCAGGGCAAACCGTTCGACCTGTACGGCTACTGGCGTGTGATCGGCTCCACAGGCGGCTTTCACGGCGGCGGCTACGGCACCGACTTCGATTACCTGCTGATCAAACCGAACGCCATGTTCGGTATCGTGCGCGGCGGCGAATTGGTCACTACCGGAAAAATAGAAGTGATAAACGATCCTTCTTTTGATTTGCTGATTCACCTCGTTTCCGACAAACCCGCAGCGGAAGTGAACGCGCAGATCATTCACGACAACGAAAAATTCGTCGGGATGCGCTCTGACACCTTGTCGTTGTACTCGACCTGCTGCGACCGGTTCGACACGCATTTCAAAAAACTGT
>JAEUUV010000135.1 GCA_016787285.1 Saprospiraceae bacterium
CCCCCCCCCCCCCCCCCCCCCCCCCCCCCCCCCCCCCCCCCCCCCCCCCCCCCCCCCCCCCCCCCCCCCCCCCCCCCCCCCCCCCCCCCCCCCCCCCCCCCCCCCCCCCCCCCCCCCCCAAAACCCAAAACTCAAAACTCAAAACTCAAAACTCAAAATATGTTGGGAACCCTTGATCGTTACCTGATTCGCAAGTACCTCGCCACCTTCTTTTTCGCCGTCCTGATCTTCACGATCATCTCGATGGCCATTGATTTCAGCGAGAAGGTGAAAAGTTTTATTGAAAAACCTTGCACACTTGGGGAAATCCTGTTCGACTACTACACCGGCTTCGTGCTGTACATGGGCGGGCTGTTGCTGCCGCTTTATGTGCTGGTGGCCGTAGTGTTTTTCACCTCGCGCATGGCGTTCAACGCCGAAATCCTGTCCATTCTGAATGCAGGGGTGAGTTTCTGGCGCTTGCTGCGCCCCTACCTCGTGGCCGGCGGAGTTGTGGCCGTGCTGCACCTGTCGCTCAACCACTTCCTGATTCCCATGGCCAACAAGTCACGGCTTAAATTCGAGCGCACCTACGTGTGGACTGATCAGGAAAAAGGCAAAAAATCGTACGTGCACCTGCTGGTCGGCGCCGACCGCAAGGTGTACGTGCAGGGGTATGACAAGAACAACAAAACCGCTACCGGTATGCGTCTGGAGCAGTTCAAGGACAATCGAGTGCTCAGTTTGCTCGAAGCCCAGCAGGCCGTCTGGAAAGAAAAAACCGGGCGCTGGGAACTGAACAACTATACCGTGCGCACCTTCGACGGGTTGCGGGAAACGTTTCGGCGTTACAACACACCGCTCGACACAGCAATCAACCTGCTGCCGGAAGATTTTATCTGGTACCACAACCAGAACGAGGAAATGACTTCTGTCGAACTCAAGCAAGCCATCGCCCGCGACCGCAGCCGGGGCCTGCTCACCTCCCGCAACTACGAAATTGAACTGTACCGCCGCACCGCCGACGCATTCACCATCCTGATCCTGACGGTCATCGGTCTCGCCGTGGCCGGGCGAAAAGTGCGCGGCGGCATGGGCCTGCATTTGGCTATCGGCATCGGCCTGGGTGCGGGATACATCCTGCTGTCCAAGTTTGCCGTGTCGTTTGCCGCCAGCGGTTCGGTGCCGATTCTGCTGGGCATGTGGATACCCAATCTCGTTTTTTTGGCGGTGGCTTTGTGGCTGGTCGGGAAAGCGCAGAAGTAGTTTTGAGTTTTGCTTGCCCGTCAAAGCCTTGGCGAAGGCGGGAGTTTTGAGTTGGTGAGTTTTACAGTTTCAAAACCAACCGCGTCGCCGAAGTTTTCCCGTCCGAAACGCGAATAAAAAACGCGTTCGGAACGTCGGCGAGGTTTAAAACCTCGCCGACATTGGCGGTGGTTTTTTCTGTTTCAAAGACCTGCAACACCCGCCCGTCCAGATTCAATATTTCAAATTTCACGGTGCCAAAAAAGTCGTTTTCGAGCAGAACGTACAGCGCCTCCCCCTCGGGCAACGGATTTGGAAAAACCCGGAACATCGAAGCGTTATCTGGTGTAGCCGTTCCGACCGTGCAAGCCGCCAGCACCTCTGCCGCCGAATTGCACCCCACCTCGTTGCCGCTGATTTGGGAGGCGCCGCCGCCTTCCAGATATGCACAGATGTTGGGCTGAGCGCAGCCGGCAAGCGCCGCAGATTCCGTCAGTTCGATGTTTTTCAGCATCGAAAAATTCATGTTTCCGATACCGTTCAGGGTCGTGAGCGCGTCGTTGTTCCGCAGAATGATATTCCCCTGCAAGGCAGATTTCACGCCGGCCAACGCGATCAGGTTTTCGAGTGCGTGGTTTTCAAAAAACCTGAAATCAAGCCGGATGGTGTCCAAGTTTTCCAGGCCGGACAGGTTTTTCAGGCCGGCATTTCCATTCAAACCAAGGGTAGAAACAGACTCCAATTTTTCCAGACCGGTCAGGTTTTCCAGCAGCGGGCAGTTGGCAATGGTGAGTTGGCCGGAAAACGGATCGCCATCCGCTCCGATGTTCGTCAGGTGCTGCAGCCCCGTCAGCGCAGCCAGCGTGTCGCAGCCTGCGATCTGGAGCGAACCGGGCACATTGGTCAGGTTTTGGAGGGCGTGCAGGTTTTTCAAAACCGGGAGCAGGTACAGGCTGAGGCTGCCGCCAAGGTGATTCAGGGAATCCAGCCCGTCGAGGGTTTGCAGCGCGGGCGCATCGTACACCCAGATGCTGCCGCCGATGGATTTCAGGCTGCCGAGGCCACCGAAGGTTTGCAACGCAGCGTTTTCCTGGAGGAAAAAGTCGCCGCCGAGACTGTCCAGATTTTGTAGCCCTTCCAGATTTTGAAGTGATGTTGCTTCGATGTCGAGATTCCCCCGGATGATTTCCAGATGGGCAAAGCCGTTCAGGTTTTCAATCGGCGTAGCCCCGGGCAGCGTGCTTTGCCGGATCGCAACCGCGCCTTCGATGACCCGGCACGTCGGGTAGGTCAGCGGGAAAAGATCAATCTGGCTCTGTTTGGTGTAAAAAATCTCGTACGGACAGGGCGGAGGCGTGGTGGCACAGGTGCCCGGATTGTCGAAAACCAGTTCGCGGACGATGCTTGTATCGAGCTGATCGCGCAAAGTGAGGGTCACTTGCCCCGGCACGGAAGCGCTGCCTTCGGGCAGCAAAAACACCTCCGGAAAGGTGTAAAAACCGACGTTTGTTTCATCGAACGTATTCGCCGGAAGGCCAATGCTGGAATTCAGGTTGTAAAAATTTTGCCCGGGCATGCCTTTGTACAGCGCTGCGGTGAGTTCGATGCGAACCTGATCGTCGGACGGGTCGGCGGGGGTGCCTGCATCGTCGCAGCCGGTTTTCAGTTGGGCAATGCCGATACCGGGTGGCGCTGCGGGCGAGCAAGCAGCCACGCCTGATTTTTGAAACACCTTTTTCAAATCGGGATTGCTCAGGTCGCGGAATGAATGCTGCGAATACACATTCAAACCCGCCGAACCGGGCTGCAGCGCGTAGGCCGCCGGTACGCCGTAGTGGAAGGTATCGAGCGGGATTTGGGCCACTTCGTCAAACAGCACAAACTGCCCCGAAGCCGCCGCATCGCCGATAGGTACGACGTTGAACCGCAGCACCTCGCGGTCGTCGGTGGCGTCGAGCGGGGTACCGTTGTCGTCGCAGCTGCTGCTGTTTAAAATCGTTTGCAGCGCGGGCGCCGGCGCAGGGTGCAAATTTTTCAGCCACATCAGGCGGTGGTAGCCGTTGAAATTGCCGAGGTAGTCGGTGTCGTGGCCGTACACGAGGTCCAAAACGCCGTCGCCATCCACGTCGTGGGGGGCTACGCCGTAAAAACTCCCGAAGTATGGTTCGTCGTAAACCGTGGTGGCAGCGGCAAATGCACTGTTACCCAGGCCCTTGACGAACAGAAAGCGGTTCCAGTAATTGTCGCTCACCACCACGTCGGTGATGCCGTCGAGGTTGGCATCGAACACGCAAAAACGCGGCACGGCATACACCGCCTGATGCGCCATAGTCGCCAGTATTTTTTCTCCACTGAAGCCCGCTGCGCCCAGATTCTGATACCAGGCCACTTTGGTCAACCCCCAATCCCGGGTGCAATAAATATAGTCCAACCGGCCGTCGCCGTCCAAATCCGTCAGCAAATCCTGATTGACATTGCCCGGCGAGGGCGTTCCGGCGGGAAATAAACCTGTCGGCGGCGCGAAAGTGCCCCCGCCGAGGTTGAGGTACACCCGGGGCGAATAACTATTGAAAAACAACAAGCCCATGTCCAACAGGCCGTCCTCGTTCGCATCCAGTGCAAAAGCGGCGGCACAGAACTGGATGCCTGTTTCGAGCAAATGTCCTGTGAAATTGCCGGCGCCGTCGTTTTCAAACCAGTAAAAACGGGCATTCGCAACTACGGCTTCAGTGCCGTTGGCGGCAAACAGGTCGAGGTCGCCGTCGTTGTCGAGGTCGCCGCCGCCCACCTGCTTGCAGGAAGTGACGAGTCCGGGCAGGAGATTCGGCGCGGCAAACTGGCCGTTGCCGAGGCCTTTTCGCCACGAAATGGAGTCGCCGAGCGGCAGGGCGAGGTCGGGAATGCCGTCGCCGTCAAGGTCGCCGGAAAACGAACGGCTGCCTGTGCCGGGCGTTGCGGGGCGTTTTTCGGCGTACTGGCCGCTGCCGAGGTTTTCGAGCACGAAGCCGACGGTGAAAATGTCCATGTCGCCGTCGTTTTCGAGGTCGGCGATTTCGATTTCGAGCGGCAGTGCCAGTTTGCGATTCAGGTTTTGGAATTTCGAGAAACTCCCGGGAGCAAGGTTTTCGAGCCAGCCCAATTGTTGCCCGCTGCCAGCATCACCCACCAAAATGTCAGGTCTGGCATCGCCGTTCAAATCGAGAATTTCGGAGTAGTCATGGTCGTGCAGGTAGGTGTTGTGGTTTTTGGGCACGGGGTCGAACAGTCCCGTGGCGGCATCGAACGCAAAGTATTTGGCCCGATGCCCGTTAACGGTTCCGACGCTGCCCACAAAAAGGTCGGTATCGCCGTCGGCGTCGAGGTCGCCAAGACTGATTTCGTTGCCGTAATACTGAGGCAAAGTCTGGCGCAGGGTTCGCTGGCCGCCGGCTTCGTATTCGTACCAAAAGATGTTGCCGCCCGTGCCGAGCAGGAGGTCGGGTTTCCCGTTGTTGTCGAGGTCGGCGACCGACACGGCGCCGGGATAAGTGGAAAGCAGGCGCACGGTGTCGAACTGACTGTTTCCCAGATTTTTGTACCAAAAAAAGGCGTTGTCGTGTCGGGCAAAAAAATCTTGCCGCCCATCGGAATCGAGGTCCACTTTCAGGTTGTACACCTCGGCGCCGGTCACGGTGCGCAGGGTTTGGCGCGTCGCGAAACTGCCCGTGCCGAGGTTGCGCTGCCAGTACATTTTGGTGTAATCGCGGGTAATGGCATCGGGCAGTCCGTCGGCATCCACGTCGCAAAGGGTCGCCAGGGTGTTGGCCAAAATCGTCGCCTGCGGCGCAAACTGTCCGTTGCCGAGGTTTTTGCGCCAGGAGCGGTCGAACACCAGATCGGGCAGGCCGTCGGCGTTCAGGTCTTCAAACGCTCCGGTCAGGAAGCCGATGGAATTGTCCATGTCGGCGGTCATGAGTTCGTGGTCGTTGGAAAAATTGCCCGCACCGTCGTTTTCGTACCAGATCAGGCTGACTCTGTGCGCGCCCAGCAGGTCGGCGTCGCCGTCGCCGTCGAGGTCGGCCGCCCAGATGCCGAGTTGGTTGGCGTTGGTGCTTTGGGTGAGGAGTTGGGGGGTGTTGCCGAATTGGGCGTTGGCTTGTTGGAAGACGAACAAGCAGAGCAGGGTTGGGAGAAGGTGTTTTTGCATGGTGTGGATGTGTTTTTTGGTGGGTTTAAAATTTTAAAATCAACCGCGTCGCCGAAGTTTTCGCATCCGAAACGCGGATAAAAAACGCGTTGCCGCCAACGTCGGCGAGGTTCAAACCCTCGCCGACGTTCATCTGCCGCGTTGTTTTTTCTTCAAATAATGCCTGCAATACCCGCCCGTCGAGGCTCAAAATTTCAATTCTGACCGTACCAAAAAAGTCGTTTTCGAGCAGGATTTGCAGCGGCTCGCCGTCGGAGACCGGGTTCGGGAAAACCTGAAAATCAAATTTTTGCGAAGCATCGCCGGTGGAAACGATGCAGCCGCTCTCCACCTCCGCAATCGAATTGCAGCCCGTCAGGTTTTCGGCAATCACAGTCTTGGCAGGATCATAGTTTTCCAGGTACTGACAGATAGCCTCCACGGAACAGGCGCTCAGGCCGGGGTTTCGTTCGATTTGCAGGGCGTTTATCGCCACCGGGTGATGGAGTGCCCAAAGGTCGTCAAGCACCGGATTATCCGAAATTTGCAGCGCCGACAAAGTGTCGCCCGCGATGGTTTTCAGGC